>NVSP01000060.1 GCA_002732755.1 Phycisphaera sp. | reverse complement strand
TAACTGGCATCAGATCACCTCGACATTAGCGCCAACCTGGCGCGCTAATGCGATAAAGTCGGGGAAAGAGGTATTCACATTACTGCAATCACTGATCGTCGGTTGACGCTGTCTGGGCCGAGGACTTTGGCTTCGACGAAGTTTGTTTCGCCGAGGAAGCTTGCGATGAACTGGCTTTGTGGGTTTCGGTAGAGGTCTTGCGGGGTGCCGATTTGCTGGATCTGGCCGTCACGCATGATGGCGATTCGGTCGGCCATGCTGAGCGCTTCTTTTTGGTCGTGTGTGACATAAACCGTTGTCAGACCAGCACTTTTGCAGATTTTTCTAATTTCACTTCTAAGGTCTGTTCTGAGTTTTGCATCAAGATTCGAGAGCGGTTCGTCGAGCAAGAGGACAGCGGGTCGGATGACGAGTGCTCGGGCGAGGGCGATGCGTTGTTGTTGGCCGCCGGAGAGTTGGTTTGGTTTGCGTTTGGCGTACTCGGCCATTTGTACGGCATCGAGGGCTTCCATTACAGTTCGGTCGCGGGCGGTTGCGGGGGTCTTGCGGACATTGAGGCCGAAGGCGACATTTTGCTCGACGGTCATGTGTGGCCAGAGTGCGTAGCTCTGGAAGACCATGCCTGTGTTTCGTTTGTTTGGTGGTGTGTTGGTGACTTCTTTGTTGTCGAATGCGATGGTGCCTGCGTTTGGTTCGATGAAGCCGGCGATCATTCGGAGGAGTGTTGTTTTGCCGCAGCCTGAGGGTCCGAGGAGGAAGAAGAGTTCTCCGGGTTCGATTGCGGTTGTGATGTTGTCAACGGCGGTGGCTTTGTTTCGCCCGGTGCCGAAGATCTTGGTGATGCCGGTGAGTTGTATTCGTGTGCTCATAGGTGACAAGAGGGTAGCGGGCAGCGGTGGGGGGTGCCGGTTGCGGGTGTGTTGCGGTGGGCAGAGCACGGCTTGCCGAAGACGGACAAGCCGAGGCACCCGAGGGTTTGGTGACGGATTGTCCCGAAGTGGCCAGTTGGGGTTGAAGCGGGGGGGCTGATCGCGGACGATGCACATGTGGCGATAGACCCGACGAGTCCGAGTTCAGATGCGAGCGGCGAGCAGGCGCTGGATGAGTTGCCCGAGCCGCGGGTTGCTGGGCCTCTTGTGCGTGGAGTTCGTCCTGAGCAGGCGGAGGGGTTGGCCTCTCTCGCAGAGTTCAAGCCGAGCAAGAGTGTGCAGGCGCGCGTGGGCGAGGTGGGCGGTGATCTTGAGGATGCGGATGTCGAAGAGGCAGAGCCGGTAACGAGGGTCAGCAAGAAGAAGGGGTCAGCGTTTTGGTATGCGCTGGTGCATCTGAACAATGCGCACGAGCGTCGTCGGCTGTTGCACCTTATGAAACGAAAGCGGGCGCTGCTCGCGTCTGGGGCGCTGGTCTTTATCGGCGTTGTCAGTTTGGCGGCTGCGGTTGGTTTTTCGCTTGCGCGGTCGGCGCCGAGTTGGTGGGTTGATATCGACAAGCAGTCGCCCCGGAACATCGAGCTTGCGGAGCTTGTGCAGAACGGTGCGTTGTCGCATTTGTTTGAGGACCGCAAGGTATTGATCGGTGGCGCGGTCGAGTGGCCGGTGAAGATGACAGATGAGGCTGCCAACGCGTGGATGAACATTAAGCTGCCCGAGTGGTTTGCCAACATCAGCGACGGGATGGAGTGGCCCGAGACGGTGACACAGATTCAGATTGTATTCGATAGTGGTACAATCAACATGGGTATCCGTGTGCTGACAGATGGCGGATCTCGGATTTACAGTTGTGCGATCGTGCCGGAGCTGCGCGATGATGGTTCGCTCTGGATGAAGGCGCGGACGGTGTCGATGGGTCGGCTGACGGTGCCGGCGGGCTGGGTGTTGCGTGGGGCGGAGTCTTCGGCGGATGGGTTTATTCCTGAGCAGTTGCGCGGGACGGCGGAGGCTGAGGCGCTGTTTGAGAAACTGACGGGGAAGCTGCCGCTGTTTGATGTGGCGGAGGTGAGCCTTGGGGATGGGCGGATCGTGAGGCTGCTTGGTTTGCGGGTGCGGGATGGGACGGTTATCGCGCATTGCGTGACGCGGAACCCGGAGTGAGTGGGGGACCGGATGGATTTTGATGGATCGGATTTGTTTTTGACGAGCCCAAAGCGCGAGCGAGGTTGTGGAAAGTAACCGAAGACCCCTCATCCGTCTGCTTCGCAGACACCTTCTCCCCGGCGGGGAGAAGAAGTAAGGAGGAGGATCCACATTCAAGGACGGATTACCGGGCGTTGTGGCCTTGGTTGTTCTGGCAGGCTTTTTTGGCGGTTGGGAATAGTCGAGATATGAAAGGTTGTTGTCTTTGTGTCTTGGTTCGCTCTTGTGGCGGGGCTGGGCAGGCAGAGGATGACCACATGCTGACACAAACGGCTGAGTATGCGCTGCGGGCGATGAGTGCTTTGGCGGCGAGGCGGGGGCAGACGATCCCCGCGACGGAGCTTGCGGCGCAGGCGGATGTGCCGCCGCCGTATCTTGCCAAGATCATGCAGCAACTGGCGGCGACGGAGCTCGTCAAAGGGCGGCGCGGGATCGGTGGCGGGTACACGCTTAGCGCCGACCCGGACACAGTGACGGCTCTTGATGTGATTCTCGCGGTCGGTCCAATCCGCCAGCCACGCACGGAGGCAAGACTCGATGGGTTGGGCGATGGGTACAAGTCCTTGCACCAGGAGATCGACAGGGCGGCCAAGGCGGTGCTCGATCGGTTTCGTGGCGTGACGATCAGCCAGATCGTGCAGGATACCGATGCGGTCCGCAGAGATGACACCCCAGCGGTTGCTGTCGTTTCGACGGTCTGCCCAGCGGCAAGGAACGGGATCGCGAGCTAGACAAGCCCGGGACCGAGGGATTTGAGATTCCCCGGCTTGGTGTGTTCGCAACGGTCTTTCGCGTACAGTTGCCCCATGAGCGCCGACACAGAATCAGAATCTCCGGTAGATATCCACCCGCTGATCCAGCAGCGCCGCGACAACCGCGATGCGATGCGGGAGGCCGGGCTTGATCCGTATGGGTCGAGCCAGCGCAGTTTGCTCACGATGGCAGAGGCTGCGGCGAAGTACGACGAGCAAGCCGACACCGATCACAAAGCCAACAGCAAAGAGGATGGGTTTGTTGATGCGCGCCCGGTGGTGCGGGTCGCGGGTCGTGTGATGCTCAGCCGGGACAACGGCAAGCTGATCTGGCTGAATCTGCGCGATGATTCGGGCGACCTCCAAGTCGCGGTGAGCAAACGCGACTGCGATGAGATGGGGTTCGCGGCGGCGAAGCTTTTGGATAACGCTGATATTGTGATCGCCGAGGGGCCGATGACTATGACGCGAACGGGCGAGGTGACGGTGTGGGCGACGGGGTTGTGGCCGGCGTCGAAGAGTTTGGTGCCGCCACCCGAGAAGTGGGCGGGGTTGCAGGATGTCGAGATTCGTTATCGCAAGCGGTATGTGGATTTGTGGGCGAACCCGGATGCGATGCGGGTCTTTCAGATGCGGTCGAGGATTGTGTCGGCGATCCGGCGGCTGATGGACGGGCGAGGGTTTATCGAGGTCGAGACGCCGATGCTGCAAGCGCAGGCGGGCGGGGCGGCGGCGAGGCCGTTTACGACGCACATGAACGCGCTTGATATTGGTTTGTCGATGCGGATCGCGCCGGAGTTGTATCTGAAAAGGCTGCTCGTGGGCGGGATGCGCAAGGTGTACGAGATCAACCGCAACTTCCGCAACGAGGGCGTGGACAAGCAGCACAACCCGGAGTTTACCGCTATCGAGGCGTACGAGGCGTTCGGTGACTACCACACGGTAATGGACCTGACCGAGGCGATCGTGCGCGAGGCGGCCGTGGTTGTTTCTGGTGACAAGAACAATCTGAAGTTACCATTTGGTGATCTGGAGATTGACTACGCCGGGGCGTTTGAGCGGGTGACCTACGCCGAGCTCTTTGAGAAGGCGCTCGGGTTTGCGGCGACGGATGTTGTGCGCGCCCGTGAAGAGGCTGCCAAGCGGTACATCAAGACCAAGGCCGAGGATGGGACGGAATTTGACGATGTGTGGGTGGTCRACGAATTGTTCGAGGCGGTCGCGGAGCCTTTGATTGATCCGAGCGTGCCGACATGGGTGATGGACTATCCCGCGTCGCTCTCGCCGTTGACGAGGCCAAAGGTTGATGATCCTGCGGTCGCTGAGCGCGCGGATTTGTTTATCGCGGGGATGGAGATCGGGCCACACTACACGGAGTTGAACGACCCGGATATTCAGATTGCGCGGTTTCGGGAGCAGTTGGCGGGGATTGATGATGAGGAGTCAACATTCCGGAATCTTGATGAGGACTTTGTCGAGGCGCTGCGGGTTGGCATGCCGCCGGCGGGTGGGATGGGCCTTGGGATCGATCGTTTGGTGATGTTGATGACGAACAGTTTGACGATCCGGGATGTGATTTTGTTCCCGCTTTTGAAGCCGATGGATTAAGAAGACCGGCTTTCCCGTGGGGGTGGCGTCCCGCCGCCCAAATACTTCCATGTGGTTCGTTACTGAAGAAATGGGCGGCGGGACGCCACCCCCACGGGTATATGTTATTTAGCCGTTTTCGTGGGCTTCGAGGAAGAGCTTCATGAGTTCTTCATCGGTCTGCACCGAAAGCGCCTTGGCGACGGCATCGACAAAGGCGTCGCCTTGGAGTTCAAGCAGCTCGGCTTGGTTTTCGACGAGGCCCGGGTGGGCGATGATGACCCGGCGGGCGAGGCGACCAAAGCCGCGGAGCGGTTCGGCAAGGCCCTGTCGGACGAGGAAGCGGGCCTGGAGGTTTGTGATCTGAAGTTCATCGAAATCTGATGGTGCGGTTTCCTTGAGGTTCGTCATCGCCGCTTGCGTGTAGTCGGTGGAGATGTGGTGCGACATTTGCTGCATCTCGGCGGTGAGGACGCCTTGCGTCTGGAGCCACGCGATCAGGCCTGTGGGCTGGTTGATGGCGTTGGTGATGTCGCCCAGSGGGATRCGGSTKGMYTCRTCGACGATATCAAAGCCGGGGATGACGGTGGTGACGGCRTCGATGCACAYGCGTGGGTAGACATGGGCGACGATTTCCATTTCTTCTTCGCGGTCAGCAAGGAGGACATCGAGGAAGTCCCAGAGGTCATCGTCGATGAGCGGGTTGTTGCGGAGGGCCATGATCTCGTAGTGTTCGATGGGGCCGATGATTGAGCCGTCGTCGGCGACGGTGTAGACGGGTGTGTACTCGACGCTTGTCGGGTCGAAGTTGCTTTTGGTCGCGGCTTCGGCTTGCTGTTGTTGTTGCTGGTTGGCGCGTTCGGCGCGGGGGACATAGGCTGGGCGATCAGGCCGGGCGGCTGTTGGGGGGATGGTGATCTGGCCGGCGGCTGAGCCGGCGGTGGTTGCGATCAGTAGGGCGGCAAAGATTGGTGTGTTTGGGCGCTGCATGTGGGGACTCCGGGAGATGTGTCGGCACGGGGCGTGTCCCCGCAGATGGATCATAGAACCGGACATGGGCACTGGTTGCAGAGTTGGGGTCAAACTCCCTACTCTTGGACCATGAACACGACTATGCCGGACCGGGACGAGATCGCACGCCAGATGGCAGAACTGTCGCTTTTACGGGGGACATTCACGCTAAGGTCTGGGCGAACAAGCTCGTACTACCTTGACAAATACCTATTTTCGACGCGTCCCGAGGTTTTGGGGCCGATCG
Organism: Phycisphaera sp.; assembly: GCA_002732755.1. Lineage (GTDB taxonomy): Bacteria > Planctomycetota > Phycisphaerae > Phycisphaerales > UBA1924. The sequence continues at coordinate 7,255 of NVSP01000060.1, read as the reverse complement.
CCCAGTTGCTCGCCGAGGCGATTTGGCGGGTCGAGAAGGAGACGGGGGAGACCGCGGATCGGCTGGCGGGGGCGGAGCTTGGGGGCATCCCGCTGGTGACGGCGGCGAGCCTGGTGACGGGCAAATCGTGCGTTTTTATACGGAATCAGAAAAAAGACTATGGCACAGCCAAACAGCTCGAGGGCAAACTCGAAGCGGGCGACCGGGTGATTGTCATCGAGGATGTGGCGACAACGGCGGGGCAAACGATCGAGGCGTGCAGGACGCTCGAAAGCCTCGGGGCCAATGTTTTGGCGGCTATCGTGGTCATCGATCGGCAAGAAGGCGCAGCAGAAAATATGGCCAAGGCGGGCTACCGGATGGAGCGGCTCTTTACCAAGGCGGATCTGGGGATCGATGAATAAGACTTTCTGTGCAGCAGCGGCTTTGGTGTGGTGCGCGGTCGGCGCGGGGTGCTCGACGGGCGGTCGTGCTGTCATATCGGGGCCGGGCGACAACGGGGTTGAGTACGCGTACAGCCAAGATCGACGGACGATTACGACGCACACGATCGGCAGCGGCGGGCCGAGTATYCTGATTATTGGCGGGATACACGGATCAGAACCAGAGGGACTGTGGCCGGCGCAGCGGCTTATTGAAGTGCTCAAAGAAGAGCGGTGGCCAGCACAGATCGCGGTGGTAGAGGACCTGAACCCGGATGGGTCGACGCTCTTGTCGCGGTACAACGCGCGGGGTGTGGATCTCAATCGCAACTGGCCAGCGAGCAACTTTGAGGCGAGTTACAAGCACGGCCAAGAGCCGCTCTCGGAGATCGAGACGCAGTACGCGTTTACACTGATCCAGCGTTTGGACCCGGTGCTGGTGATCGTGCTTCATTCGATACATACTGGGCCGTTTGTGAACCATGACGGGCCGGGCCGGCGGTACGCGGAGCTTTTTGCGGCTGCTGCGGACGAGGCGGATGCGGTGTATACCTGGAGTCTTCGGACGGACATGGGTTACGACACGCCGGGTTCGATGGGGTCGTTTGTTGGCGTTGACCGCGGGACGCCGATTTTGACGATCGAGTTTGACCGCGGACACGATGAACAGAGCGCGACAGCGGCGCTTGTGGCGGGGGTGCGCGCGGTGGTTGGTGAGGTTGTTTTGCGGTAGGAATACCGACAACGATCCCGAAGCGCGAGCGAGGTGTTGTTCGTGCTTTCAAATGTCCCTCGCTTGCGCTTCGGGCTCGTCAAGACAGACACCTTCTCCCCGGCGGGGAGAAGGTGGGGGTGGATGTTTATTTTTGATATAGGTCGTAGAGTTTTTTGGCGAGTTGGTGGTTGAGGGCGTGGCCTGAGCCGGTGGCGGTGATGTTGGCGAGGATTGGTGCGCCGGCGAGGGCGAGGTCGCCGACGAGGTCGAGGAGTTTGTGGCGGGCGGGTTCGTTYACAAAGCGGAAGTTGTTGTTGATGGGTTCACCAGCGTTGTCGAGCACGAGTAGGTCGGTTGTTGTGAAACTTGCGAAGAGGCCCAGGCTTTGCATGTGCTCAGCATCGGCTTGCAACGAGAATGTTCTGGCTGGGGCGATGTCTGTGATGAATGTTTCTTTCGAGGTGTTCCATGTCGCGGTTTGTGGTTTAATCGGCGAGCTTTCCGTTGGCTTGAAGATGTAGGTGTAACTGGTTTTGGTCGCTGGTTGGGCGGTGATTGATGCGTTGCCGTTGGTGACCGTGATCGGTTTGGTGAGCGTGATTGGCGCGAGGTTGCCGGCGAGTTGTGTTGTGCCGGCGGTGGTGATGGCATTGGTGAAGAGTTGTGCAGAGCCGTCGCCAATGGGGAGTTCGCCGGTGYCGCCTAGGGTGATGGTCGCGTCAGTAATGCCAAGGCCCGCAAGGGCGGCGAGGATGTGTTCGGTTGTGATGGCGTGCGCGTTGCCGAGGGCGAGGCAGGTGTGGCGCGCAGGTAAATTTGCAAATAGTTTGATAGGTGAGTGCGCGAGCAGTTCGATGTCGGCGTGGATGGGCGTGCTGTTGTGGACGAACCCGACGCCAAGGCCCGGCGCTGCGGGCTCGATGGTGGCGATCGCGGGTTTGTCGGTGAAGAGGCCGGTGCCGGCGATGGTGACGGGCTGAGCGATGGTGCGCCGGGTCATTTTGATTTCTTGCGTGATTGGTTTGCGAGCCTTCGGAGTGCGGCGAACTCGCGGAAGGCTTGGCGGTGTTCCTTTGCTGGGCTGCCGACATAGATTGCGCCGGGCGGGACATCGCCCATGACTCCGCTTCGGGCGGCGAAGTGTGCGCCTTTGCCGAGGGTGATGTTGTCTGCGATCCCGGATTGTCCGCCGATGACGACGCCGTCTTCGATGATGGCCGAGCCTGCGACACCGACGAGGCCGCAGAGGATGCAGTTTTTACCGATCGAGACATTGTGTCCGACTTGGACGAGGTTGTCGATTTTAGTGCCTTGTCCGATGCGGGTGATGCCGAACTTTGCGCGGTCGATGCCTGTGGCTGCACCGATCTCGACATCATCTTCGATGACGACGATGCCGATGTGCGGGAGGCGTGTGTGTTTGCCGGTTTCTTTGTCGGAGATGTAGCCGAAGCCTTCGCCGCCGATGACGGAGTTGGCCCCGACTCGGCAGCGCGCACCGATGGTTGTGCCAAAGCTGATGACGGCTCCCGCGTCGATGCGTGTGTGCTCGCCGATGGTGACGCCGGATTCGATGACGGCGTTTGGTCCGACGATGACTGTTTTGTGAAGTTTGGCGGATGGGTGGATGACTGCGGCCTGGTGAATGCCGGTGTCGGGTGTGCCGAAGCGTTGGATGCGGAGGGTTGAGAGGAGGCCGACGAGTGCTTCGTCTGGGTTGTCAACAGTGATGATGGCGGTTTCGGGCATATCGCCAAGGTCGAGGCCTTTGGCGACGAGCATTGCGCCGGCTTTTGATGCGTTGGCGGCTTTGATAAACGACTCGCTGCGGACGAAGCTCAGGTCGTTTGGGCCCGCGTTTTCGAGGGTTTCTATGCCGGTGAGGGTGGTTGTTGCTGGGCCAGCAAGGTCGCCTTGGAGCATGGCAGCGAGGTCGCCGGTGGAGATCGAGATGCCAGCGTTGTCTTGGGTTGTCATCATTTTCCCGCGTTGAAGTCGTTGTTGAGCATGGTCAGGAGCTCGTCGGTGAGGTCGACAGCTTCGCCTGCGAAGAGAATTTTTTTACTTTCGAGAGCACTATTCTGTGCTGCAAAGTTTGTTTCAGAGAGCATAAAGACACGGTCGTCGACGAGCATGATGTCGATGCCATCACGGGCAGCGAGTTTCGCAGCGCCGGCTTCGATGCGATCGAACATTTTTTTGAAGAGTTGTGCCTGGTCGAGGCCTGAGGCGGACTCGTAGATTTGTTGTTTGGTTTTGAATTCGCTGTCGAGGACGATGATCTGGGTGTTCTTTGCGATGCGCGCATCCTGATCGGTCGCGGGGATGAGGTCAAGTTCTGCAGAGAGACTGGTCATGCGGGTCTGGATTGACCGGAGGTCTTCGAGTCGGGTGTTGACCTTGGCCTGGAAGGTTTCGGATGGGACTTTGAACTCTTCCATCTCGGCACTGATGCGATCGATATCGACGAGCGCGATTGAAGTGGGGGCGGCGCGGTGCGTTGCGACACCGGCGCCAAGGGCTGCGGCGCAGGCGGCGAGAAAGGCAACGCCGGCTGCTGCTGCGAATGTGCGTGCGATTGGTTTCATATGAGCACTCCGTGCTGTGTGTGTTTTGGTTTCTGGCTTTGGGATTGTACCGGGCAGATGGGCGGCGGTTCTTGGTGTGGTTCCCTCGCTTGCGCTTCGGGCTCGTTTGGATGCGAGATAGGGAAATCAGAAGGGGACATCGACATCGAAGGTGAAGAGTCGTGTTTCGTCGGTGTCTTCTTTTAGGATGGGGAAGCCGAAGTCGAACGAGAGCGGTGCGGGGCTGAGTTGTGGGACGAAGAGCCTAAAGCCTGTTCCGATACTGACTCTGTAGTCGTCGAAGGTGAAGTCTTCGCCGACGGTGCCGGTGTCGATGAAGAAGGCGATCGCGAGTGTGTCGCTTGCCAGTGGTTGCTGGATCTCGGCACCCCAGAAGAAACTCCAAGTGCCTCCGATTGGGTCGGTGCTTGCTTGGCCGTTGTCGTTTCTGATGCCACGGGGTCCGATGGTTCGGTGTGCAAATCCTCGCATGCTTTTGCCGCCGAGGTAGTAGCGTTCGTAGGTTGGGGCATCGCCTTGTCCTTGGGGGATGTAGCGGATGTTTGTTTTGAGTCGGAGGACGGTCTTTCGGCTCAGCGCATCTTCGCTGAGAGCGAGGAAGACGGTGTGTTCGGCGGAGAGTTTGGTGAAGTYGAAGTCGCCGCCGAGGACGCCGACCTGTTCGGTACCGAATCTCATGATCGAGCCGCGCGTGGGTCTGAACCTGTCTTGCGGGGGGACGGTTGATCGCCTGATGCCAAAGCCGAGGCCGGCGATGGTGTTTCTGCCCTCGACATCGAAGAGATCAGTTGGCGAGTCTGTTCTGATGTCTGAGAGGTCGACGGACTGGAGCCGAGCGTCGATCGAGCCTCGCCAGCGTTGCCCGAATCTGCGTGTAATGGCGCCGTTGATACCTCTTCGGTCTTCGTCGAACTCGTCGTAGTCGCGTGTGCGGATGTTGGCCGAGATGCTGCCGCCGATGGTAGAGTCGTTGATTGAGTTGTCGCCCAGGCTTATTGCGTAGTTTCCGGTTCTTGATCCGGGCGTTGCTTCGATGGCGAAAGTTTGCCCGCCGCCGCGGAAGCTTTTGCCGGAGAAGAAATCCCCCATTGAATCTGGTGTGTCGGTGATGTCAAAGTTTCGCTGGGTGAAGCTGACGCGTCCGACGAGGCCGCTGTCCGAGTTGACGGCAGCGCCGAACCCGAAGGAGCCGGTGTTGTGTTCGGTGACTTCGATGAGGAGGTCTCGGTAGAGCGGGTTTGCCGGGTCTGGTCGGAGGATAGCGGTGCGGGGTGGGCTTGCCAGCGAATCAAAGAGTCGAGAGTTTGTCAGGATTCCGCGAGTTCTATCGACAGCGGGCTTGTCGAGGAGCCGGTCTGGGCGGAGTTGTGTGTTTTTTCTAATTTCTTCGTGTCGAGTGGTGCCGTTGCCTTTGATGTTGATTAGCCCGAGCCGGTATTGCTGGCCCTGGCTGATGATGATGACGAGATCGACGAGCGGGTTGTGCGGGTCTCGTGCTTCTTCGCGTTGGACGCGGACATCGACATAGCCCATCTGGCCGTAGGCGGACCGGATTTTTTGGACGGCTTCTTCGACCTTTTTGTTGCTGTAGGTGTCGCCCGGTTTGATCTCGACGAGGCCTACGGCTTGCCTCGACGAGATGACGGGGCCGGTTTCTGCCCTATCGGCGTACTGGAGGAGGATGCTGCCCAGCGAATAGAGCGGGCCCTCTTCAATATAGAAAGTAACGATGGCTTCTCGGCTGTCGGGGCTTGATTGGACGAGGCTCCCGATTCGGGCATCGAGGTAGCCTTGGTCTTTGTAGTAGCGGGCCAAGGCGCGTTCGTCGGCGCGGAGAGTAAGCTCGTCAAGCGGGCCTCGCTCGAAGATGCCGGCGACGCGAGTTTTGATTTTGCGACGCAAGTGACTTTTGCTGAATGAGWCGTTGCCGTCGTAACGGWTGTCGGTGATTTTGGTTCGGAGCCCTTCGCGGACTTCAAAGAGCACGACGCCTGTTTCGAGGAGTTCGTCGAGGTTGACGCTGACTCCTGCGAGGTGGAAGCCCCGGTCGCGGTACATGTCTTCGATGGCGCGGGCGGCTCGGTCAAGCTCGAATTGGTCAACGGGTGTGCCGGCGAGAAACTCGATGGCTTCGGCGATTTTGGCGCTTTTGATGCGCCGGTTCCCGAGGACCTGGACATCGGTGATGAYTGGTTGCATCTGGAGTCGGAAGGTGATGTCGATTGTGCCGTCGTTGCGTTGGGCGATGAGGTGCTCGACGCTCTGGAACATGCCGAGTCGGTTGAGTCGGATGATGTCGTCGGCTGCGATTCTGCCGGAATATTCGCGTGAGCCTTTGCCGGTGCGGATCTGGTTGCGGACGAGTTGGTCGGTGGCTCGGTCTGGCGGGAGGAAGTCGTCTTGGCCCGGTTGGGCGACGAGGAGTGTGACGGAACTGACGAACCTGCCGTCGAAGGGGCCTTGGGGCTGGGCTGTGATGCCGACAGCGGGCTGGAGTGTGTCGTCTTGGGCGGCAACGGGCAAGGCGAGGCCTGCAGAAAGGGCCAGAACGATGGGCAAGACGGCCCTGTTCTTGGCTCGCGTCAAGCGGGGCAGGTCAGCGGTCGGGTTGGCTTGAAGGAAGCACACGTGCAAGGTTCGGACGATAGCCTCGGCGGGGGCGTTTCACAATCTGGAGCCGCTTGGAAAGAGAACCCCTGTTTCGGCGGGTCGTGCCGGGAGGTGCAGCAAGAATGGGTGGGTTTGGCACACAGAGGAGGGAAAGTCCCGATGGTTGGGTGATAAGGTACCCACCAGAGCAGGTGGGCTATGGTGGAAAAGGGTGGGGGTCATTCGTGGATCGCAGATTGGCGTTTGTGTTGATGACGCGGCGGGCGGTCTTTGCTGTCCTTGCGGTGCTGAGCACGGTCGGGTCGCTCGCGCTCGCCTACGCGGCGTTCGGGTCATCCAATTCAGGATTTACGCCGACGGCTGCCCTGATCGGGATCTTCGTGCTACTGGTGTTCCCGGCGATCACGGTCTGGGCGTGGGCCTGGGACCGGAGCGTCCGCAAACGAACGGCGGCGAGGTTGAGCCGAAGGCCAGGGCCGGTGCTCGTCGAACACGCGGGCGGTCGGCAGGTTCGTGGTGCGCCGGTTGAGCCAGCGGGTTCTGCYTGTGAGATCGAGCAGGATGTTTGAGATTTTGATGGTTTGTACTAAATGATTATTTAGATCAACGAGCCCCTCGCGTAAGCGAGGTGGTTCCGTTCTACAGAACCCATTTTACAGAACCAGGCTCCCTTCCTGACGGAAGGGGCTCGTCATGAATCTGGTGTACCACATACAACCTAGACACCGATCGGTGCGACACGCGCGGACATCCCCGCGTGAAGCTCGAAGCGTTGGGCGATGCGTAACAAGGTTGCCTCGCTGAGGGCATCGCCGACGAATTGGACACCGATGGGCAGCGAGTTATCGCCGGCGGGGATCATGCCCGCGGGGACGGAGATCGCCGGTAAACCCGCGAGGTTAGCGCCCACTGTCATGATG
>NVSP01000059.1 GCA_002732755.1 Phycisphaera sp. | reverse complement strand
AAGAATTATCCACATTTCTAACCACAAATTCTTTTTCTTCTGTTTGAATTGCCGAACGGTTGAAACACAGAATAACGCGATTTGCTTCTTTTTCTGCCTTGCTCAGGCCGGCGTCGTTTGCCGAGTTGGTGATCAGACCCTGAAGCTCGGTCAGAAGACCCGAAACTTCCGAGAGGCCACCCTCAGCAATGTTAACGACACGCTCAGCGCGCTCGGCGTTGTTGATCGCTGCGCCGACCGATTTGATCTCGGCACGCAGGTTCTCAGACGCGATCAGACCCGCTGGGTCGTCCTTGCCTCGGTTGATCCGAAGACCAGTCGAGAGGCGTTCGAGCGAACTGTTGAGCGAGAAGTTGTTTGTCGCCAGCACGCGCTGGGCAGTCAGAGATGAAACATTTGTATTGATGCGACTCATTGAATGAATCCTCCGTGAACACTGGGCTGYTTGCCCAATCCGCATTGCCCGTCCGCGAGATTCGCGTCGGGGCTCTTTTGCCYGGCACCGTGCCGRGCCACCCCGTCCCGAGACGATCCATCGTCCGGGGACTTGTGCGGCATCGGCGGTCTGGGAGTGCGTGTTCAGTCCGGAGTGTTTACAAGGTGGTATTTCATCAATGAATGCACAAAAAAACCGGTGGACTTGGTCCACCGGTTCACTTGAAGTAGGGGTTTAGGCCCTTATTTGGACCTCTAAATGGCTATCCGAGCAGCGAGAGCACCTGCTGGGCCTGCTGATTGGCAAGCCCGAGCACACTGGTCGAGGCCTGGTTGAGGATCTGCGCCCGGGTCAGGAGGCTTGTCTCAACCGCGAAGTCGGCATCTCGGATCACCGAAGCGCTCGCCGTCAGGTTCTCGAACGCGGACTGCAGCGATCGGACATTGGTATTGAGCGTATTTCGCTCGAAGGCACCCAGACGCCCACGCAGGATCGCCACCTCATCGATAGCTGAATCGACGATGTCGCTCGCCTGACTGAAGTCGCCTCTGGAGGCGCTGGTCCTGATGTCATTGTTCTGCCCGCTCTTGAGCGAACTGAGGAAGGCGACGGCGCCGTTGACAAGTGAGCCACCCAGATTCTCAGATGCGACCGATTGGATACCGATCGATGTTTGCTGGAGAGCATTGACCTGCGGGCCGAGTTGGAAGAGCGCACCGCCGCCGGTGATGTTGAAGCTGCTCGTCGCGTTGAGCGATGTTGCAAGATCAACATTGAGTTCGAGTTCGAGTGAGAGCGAACCCGAGAAGACCGAGAGGTCAAGCCCCGAGCTGTTGGCAAGGGTGCCGTTGACAAGGGCTGTGACATCTCGTCCGATATCTCGGTTTGATGTCGCCAGCGATGCTGTGGGTTCGGTCCAGATAGACCCGGTGCCAACACCGAYCTGGTAGGTATCAACCGCTTTGTAGATTTTGACCGTGTCCTCGGTTGGGCTGCTTGGCCCGCCGAGCCGTTCGACAGAGATGAAGGCATCTGAGCCGTATTCTGTAGCATTGAAGACCAAACCGGATGTCGGGTCTGTGGCGCTGATGAGCGATGCGGAGACCCCGGTGACCGCTTTGAGGTTGTTGACGGCGTTGACCAAGTTGGCCAAGGAGGTGCCGGAAACGACCTCGATCGTTCCAACGCCCAGTGACCCCGCGATCCGCAGCGTGGTCGAGCTTGTGACCTGCCCGCCGGTGCCCGCGTTGAACCCGGACATATAGAGTGCCCCGAGTTGTGCCGAAGCGAGGATGGAGATATCGACCTGGATATTGTCTGCACCGACAAAGTTGGCGGTGAACACCTGCGCCTGTGYGATCGCAGAGCTTTTGATACCCGAGAGGATGTAGTCCTGTGATCCGTCGAGGAGCTTAAGCCCGCCAAAGGTCGCGGTGTTGGCGATCCGTGTGATCGATTCGATGGCCGAGTCGATCTGGAGTTGGTTCGCTGCGCGTTCCTCAGCGGAGTTGCCGCCGGTGTTTGCAGATTCAACGATCAAGGCTCTGATCGAGTTCAGCAGATCGCTGACCTCAACGAGGGCGCCTTCAGTTGTTGCGATGACCGAGCTTGCCCGTTCCGCGTTCTTGATGCCTTGGGAGACACCCTCGAGATCGGAACGGATTCGTTCGGAGATGATAAGACCCGCTGGATCGTCTCTGCCTCTGTTGAGGCGGAGTCCGGTTGACAGGCGTTCAAGCCTGACCTGCAGGTCCTCGTTTGATCGGCTCAGGTTTGCCTGAGCGATCAGACTCGGGACATTTGTATTGATTCGACCCATTTGTCGATCCTCCGTGACTGACTTGCGTACGCCGCCGGCCGCATTCCTTGCGGTCGGTGCGAGACAATTGCCTACTCAGGCCGTTGTCCGCGTCGGCGTCGAGTCGTTAGAGCTTGCCGAGGAAATCTCGACACGCTTTGGATGGACTCCGCTACTCGCGGCGGCTTTGACACCACCAGAACCGGCCGGGGAGGCCAGGGATGACGCCCTGGCAGTTCTTCCCGGTCGGACGGATTTCGGGGCCGCGCCCGAACACAACGGCCCCAGGTCGTCGCGCTTAAAGCACGCTGCCTGTTCGTTTTCTTTTCTGATCGCGTCGTACACCTCTTTGCGGTGTACTGCGATTTGTGTCGGCGCTGTGATGCCGAGACGAACCTTGTCGCCCCGTATATCAACGACCGTGATCTCGATGTTGTCACCGATCATGATCGTCTCATCGCGCTGACGTGAAAGCACCAGCATTCGTTTGGCTCCTTCCATCACCGGGCCGGATACATCTCCAGACCGGCTGCTCGGCATATAACCGAGCGTCCTCCGTGCCACTGTGGGCCCTTGCTTCCGTGCAAGAACCCGAGAATGTCTCCGTTGAATCAGGCAGATGCCGCGCTTGCGGCCTGTCCCACCTTCATCAACGGTTGCCTGGTTGTCCACCGCTTGTCTGCGAGAATGAGCTGTTCGCCCGTTCTCGCAAGCGTGTTGACAACCAGCGGGCCTTGGAGGTTGCCCGTGAGCTGTTGCTCAACCTTGTTCACAATAACAAACACCTGTGCATCCTCGAGCTTGTCGAGTGCGAGTGTTTCCATTTGTTCTGCCCGGATGGGTACTGCGTACTCCGGGTAGAACATTGTTGGATCTGTGATCACGAACGCGAGTTCGGGATCGTCCAGACTTTGCAGCCAGAAAAACATTGCGTCGTCGCCCGGCTGCAGCAGGCAATATCGACTCATTGAGGGGAATCCGAGAAGACCCTTCTCAAAGGTGATAACGCGGTCCTCCGCGATTTCTACCACCCCGAAGCGTGACGTTTGGACTTCCATGCGATCGTCCTTGACCTTCGGCCTTGGCTCCATGCCAAGCCGGCGTCCCTCGCCGGCTAACTGACTTGCAACTCCTCGTGGCCGAGACGGAGAGTTGTGTGCTGACTCAGCTCGCTTCCTGGCTCCTAGCCAAGAAAGTCGAGCAGGCTTAACTGATTTGATATCGACATGCTCTGGAGTCCTGCCTGCAGTTGTGTCTGCAGCAGGGTGAGCCTTGTCGCTGCCTCTGCAAAGTCCAGGTCACGCAGTTCGCTCCTGAAACTTTGCTCCATGACGGTGACATCCTCTTCTCTGATCCGAGCCGTCTCGAGTCGCTTGCTGTAACTGCCGACCAGCCCGCGTGTCTGYGCAACCGAATCGRCAACATCTTCCAGCTTCGTACCTGCAAAGGTGATGCCAGTCGTGTCGTTGCTCGTAAGAGCCTCTCTGAGCTGGATTAGACGGGTAAATACGGTGTTTAAGACCACCGGCGCAGGATCGACGCCCGCAAGAGTTGCGCTGGTGGCATCATATGCCGCATCCCCAAAGCCAAGTTCGCTCATCGCGGTCGAGTTGTTGCGCTGCTCGAGAGTGATCGGGTTGGCAAAGGCGGTGTCCTGCGTGAACTCGATGCCGTTGGCGCCGTCACCAAGCCCGGCTTGGAACGCCGTCGCCGGGATTCCTTGTCCCAAAGCCTCGGCGTTGATCCGGTTGATGACATCGCCCGTGGTCACGATGTCCGCAGGCCGAAGGTTCACAGTAAATGATGACCCATCGCCGAGCAGCACCTCAAAGTCGACATCGAGTGTCGGGTCGGCAAGGCCCGAGACCGGATCGGTTCGACCGGATTGGACCTTTACACCCCGGCCATCGTTGAATGTTTCAGTTCGAGTCGATGCTTTGAGCGATCGGATGCCGAGCAGTTCACCCGTCCGCGCGCCGCCCGAGACTTCTTCGATCGTCAGCGACTGGTCCGGGTCCGCCGAGACGAGGTTGACGATGTCGATGCCCGTGCCTTGCTCGTTGATAACTAGGCGGGCGCCGATGTCCGCCGCCTTGATCACATTGCGCAGACCTTCGATTGTCTCGGCACTCGAGAAGTCAAGCTGTGCTCGCCGCCCGCCGTTGTTGATCACGATCTCATCGAGCGCGCCGGTCAACCCCGCGAGCGAAGCAATCGTCGATGCCATTGTCAGCTTCGGGTCGAGGCTCAGGCCATCGGGCGCAGTTGTCTCGAACGAGCCGCCTGCGCTTGTGGTCAGGCCCAGGTCGCGGGCGGTGGTTCCCGTGCCAAGTTCTGTAAAGGTGAGCTGTGGATCAGGATTCGGGATCGCGCCGGGCACCACATCAATACTGAATCCCTCGTTGCTCAGACTCACGCCGCCCAGCCCGAGGATGGTGACACTGTTGAGCGTTTCGTATTGGTTGATCGCTGACGCGATCCGTGTCGTGACATCCTCGACGGTGTCGGCGGTGGTCAGGTCGATCTGGACGACTGGGCCAGCCTCGAACTGCATCTGGATCGGGCCGGTGGTGACACCCAGCCCGTGCGCCGATCGGAGATCTTTGAGGAGCGTCTCGGGCGTGATGGTGGGGGAGAGGTCGATGTCGCCGCGGACAACATTGAGTTCGCTTGAGAGCGATTCGATCCCGACGAGTGTGACAGGGACGCTCCTGCCGAGGTTGATGTCTGTCGTGAGTTTCTCGAACTCACCCCTGTACACAAAGCCCGAGCCGAATGTTTCAAAGGGTGGCTGGCTCGTTTTGCTGCCTCCAAAGAGGTAGTTGTCAACGGACTTGCGGTTCATCTGCGTGAGCAGCCCATCGATGAGCGAGTTGACGACCGCAGCCTGGTTCTTGCGTTCCGCCGATGTGCTGCCGATGTTGACCTGCGTGCTCGCGACGGTCTTGGCCGAGAGCAAAAGGTCGCCCGCCTCGGCGAGGCTGGTCTCGATCAGCGAGAGGTTCGCGTCTGCCTGGTCGATGTTGCGGAGGCGCTGGCCGGTGCGTTGGATGCTGTCGTCGAGCTGCGCGATCGCCGCGGTGCTGACCGGGTCATCGCTTGGRCGCAGGATCGCCCTGCCGGTGGCGAGCTGKGATTGAGTCTCGAATAGACCAAGACTTGAACGCTGGATGTTGCGAAGCTGGATCTGGGTGACCAGCAGCATCGGCGATCGGCTCACATTGGATGGGATTGCACTCATGTCGGTCTCGTCAGATCAGATTGATCAGTGTATCGAGCATTTCGTTTGTGGTCTGGATGATCCGGGCCGCCCCGGTGTATGCCTTCTGAAACTGCAATAAATTGATTGCTTCCTCGTCGGAGTCCACGCCGCTGATCGCAAGCCGTTGCGACATCATGCTGTCGGAGACGAGCTGCGTTGACTGTGAAAGCACGCGCGCCGATCCGGTTCGGACACTCAACTGCTGCACCGAAGTCCGCCAGAACGACCCGATGGTCTGCCCGCCAAAGGTTTCGAGCTGGGCATCTTGCATTCCTGCGATTGCAAGGCTGGTGCCGTTCTCGAGGAACGTGTCGCCTTCGTATCTTCCGGTCATTAGCTTGTGGGGATTGCTCGCAAGCGATTGGTCAACGGAGATGTTGGTCGCGTCGGTGCCCGAGAAATAACTGTTGATCCCAAGAGCCGCGAGCACGCCCGACGTGTCCTCGCCGAAAGTAAAGCTCGTGCCTGGTGTGGTCTTGATCGTGAGCCTGCCGTCGCCTCCGATGGTTGTGGTAAGTCCTTGAATCGCATTAATATCCGCCGCGATGTCAATGATCGAAGTGTCGTCGGTAAACCCGGGCTGGCCGGCCGCGTTGATGCCATCAAGATCGATGTCGATCCGGGTGCTCGTCACCGCGCCGCTGGCGGCATCGGTTGTTCGGACCAAAAATCCGCCGTTTTGCGGTGCAAACGGGAGTTTCACGAGCGAYTGGTTCAGCGGGCTGTTGAGCGAAAGAGTCTGGTCCGTCAGAGAAATCTGAAGCTGCGACTGCGCCGAGGTCAGCCCCCTTGCATTGGCACCGGTCGAGTGTAGCTTGTTGATCTCGAAGATGATCTGGCTTGCGAGTTGGTCGATTCTGCCGATCGTCTCATCGATGGTGCCGTCTCTGCTCTCGATCAGCCCGCCGATCTGCCYGSAYCWARTNCWTCMAMRCCTGCCCGGTCGATGCGATCGTGACCTGGCTCTCGATCCTGTCGCCCTTTGGAATATCGCGCAGCTCAAGGCCTTGGTTCTTAGACCCCAAGACCACCGGCGATGAACCCACGAGCACATCGATTGCGCCTGAGGCCTGCTCGATGGTTGTGACTTCCATGACCTCGCTGAGCTCACGAACGAGCTGGTCGCGTTGGTCGCGGAGCGGATTGTTCTTGGCGCTGCCGGCTTCGGATGCCGTGATCTGCTCGTTGAGACGGGCGATCTGATTGAGTTGCTCATTGGCATTGCGGACAAGCGATCCGAGTCGCGCGTTGAGCTCGTTACGCTGACTGGTCATGTCCCTGCGGAGCCGCTGGATAAAGCCGGCGAGCAGCTCACCCTGTTCGACAACCTGCGCCTGTGCCTGCGTGCCGTTGGACAGTTCGCTCCAGCCTGTGAAGAAGTTGCCCAGCTCGCTGGAAAGATCAAGATCCGTGAGTTCATTGAGGATTGTTTCGATACCGGCGAAGGCGCGGAGGACTTCCGAGGCAGAGGCGGAGTCGCTAATGCTCGAATTGAGCCTCAATTCGAGGGCCGGGTCGATCTGGCGCCGAACGCCGTTGAACCTGACACCTGCGCCGATTTGCCCGGATTGCGTGGAGGTGTCGCCCGGCAGCGGCTGGAGGTCGAGCGTCTGACGCGTGTAGCCCGGGGTGGCTGCGTTTGCAAGGTTATTGCTGGCAACCTGCACGCCGAGCTGGCTTGCTGCCAGCGCCGAACGACCGATTTGAAATGCTGCTCCGATACCCACAGGTGTTCCTTCGTGCTTAGAATCAGTGCTTGAAATCGATGGATGCGGGCATCGCAGTGCCCGCTGTCATCTTGCCTCTTGCCGTGTATGTCTGCCCAACGCTGCACGTTCGGACGACCTGCGTCAGCACGCCACCGAGGTGGCCAGCAACGGTTGCGGTTGCGTCGCGCAGCGCCGCCTGTTCTGTTCGTGCTCTTTCAATTATCTGACGCAGTTTCTCGGCGANCGCACCGMRKKRSAYSSCGRYYWKNNNGCCGCCGRWCKKTRCGMYGMNCGCCSKSMSSSWRACCSCRSSGCYSYSSMASSCRWMRYYSWYKSCSMWSGCRCTGACKWWCWMNNCGCNNTGCGTSYMGAKYSCMMKMATCCGGGCGTTGACGCCCGCCCGGTCCGCCGTTACGCGGGAAATTCCGCTTGAATCGGCCTTTCGCAGGGCATCRCGATGCAGGGTTGCAAGCTTGAGGAGTGACTCGTGTTCTTTAAGAAGCCCCCGCAACACAGCTTCGAGCGCCTCGGTTTGTGTGGCGTTCTGCGTGCTCATGCTGTCACCTCAAGGCCGGCTGAGCTGGAATGGTTCTTCGAGTGTGACCCGAATGTTTGCGCGAGCCTATCAACAATCGGAAGGTTCGACGACTTGACAATCTCGTCAGCGACTTGCTGGTCGAGGAGCGCCCCGAATTGTTTCTCGCCCTGTGTTGGCGCGAAAGGTTCTGCGGCCATGCTCGACTCGCGGACACTGCTTAGGATCGGGATAATAAAGGTAGCCGCGACGAGTTGCTCAGCGGCGGTGCGGATCTCATCGTCGCTTGCGCCTTCTTTGGAGCGTCGGAGAAGATCATCAAACGCGGCATTTTGCCGATGCGATGCGTCGATGCCGACGAGAGCCTTGCTCTCAAAGCCGCTCCCCACGGTGTTGCTGACAGATGAGAGGTTCATTCGATAATCAGCTGTGCTTGCAGCCGTCCTGTTTTATGAAGACTCTGAAGAATTTCGATCTGGTCCTCGACGCTCACATCAAGGCGTTCCATCGCCGCCAGTAGATCCTCGAACCGCGCCATCTCGCTTGGGCGCTGCTGGGTGGCGATGCCGGTCCATTCCTGCTGCCTGACGCGAGGCTGCTCTGCGGAAGCAACGGGTTCGGGCAAAATCGTCGTAATACTCAGGTTTTTATGCGTGATCGCGACCGGCCCGATGCGGACATCTGCCGTCACCAAGATGATGCCAGAGTCTCGGTTGACGATGATCTTTGCGGGCAGGCCCAACTCTCGCTGACTGATCTTATACCCCAGAATCTCCGCGATAAAGGTCGATGGGTTGGACCGTTGGTCGTCAGGAATATCGATTCGAATGAGTCGATCGTCAACGACCGTGGCGACAACCGGGCCGAAGAGATCGGGCGTGCCGAACCATTCTTGGTTGATCCGGCTAGCGATCGCGTTGGTCGAAGAGTGCCCCGCAAAGTGCTGGTTGATGATGAGGTTGAACGAGGAGCCGTAGCTTCGCAGAGCAAGATCTTGGATCATCCGTGCGCCGCTGCGAACGATGGCATTGGTCGGGACATCCTGGTTGCTGATCGTGATCGAGCCTTGTGCGATTGCCAACGGTAGATCTTGTTCGATTGGGCCGCGGACTTCATATCTTAGCGGTGCGATAAACAGTTCGCCGCCGACCAAACTTTTGGCGCTTCCAAGTGTAGAGACGCGGATATCGATCGTGTCGCCGATGCGCGCACCGCCCGCTGGGACAACGCACTTGACCATGACGAGCGCCACAGATTTTGTGCTTTCAAGCTCATCGAGAGTGGCAATCGCGTTGCCCGAGTTGATGAGGACCTGAGCAAGCGGGCGGACCGTGACAAGGTCTTTGCCGCTGTCGCCCGTGCCGTTGAGACCAAAGACAAGCCCAARCCCAAAGAGGACATTCTCTTGTGTGCCCTCGATCCGAACGAGATCTTTGATCGTGTCTGCGCACGCGTTKCCMACGATMAGCAGCGAACACASRATGGCWATCAGTCTGTTCAYGCGTCGTCTCCACGCCGGCTTGAACTTGTAAAGAATCTCATGTACGAAAGCWTCGCAATCCGCGTGCCAYTCGGGTTGCGCAAGAATCAGAASGCRAAGATCGCTTCAAGAGCCCGAGTGATCAGSCCCTTYTTSGCGGMYTTGCGRACYTCGCCCTCGTTTGTTGTGACGATGTTGAGGTTGTGCAACTGGCTCGACTGGATCGTGTTCTGATCGGTGATGTCATCGCTCCGGCAATTGCCCGAGAGCACAAAGACCTGGATCTCTTCGTCGGTCTGAATACTCGATCGAGCCTCGAGCACGAGCACACCATTGGGTTTGATGTCGATGACCTCGGCCTGGATGCGCGCGGTAACGCGGTCCGTCCGYTCGTATTCACCATCACCGATATATCTTTGCCTTGAATTGACATCGAGCAAATCAATGTTATCTSCATCGCCCGCTTCGAGACGAGCCTCAATCARGTCGGATAGGCTTGGAAAGCGTGCCAGACGAGCRGTGGAGATGTATCTCYTGTCCGTCTCGRGCGATTGTGTTCTGGTTGTTCGGCTCGTTTCGTTGACGATGATCGTAACCAGATCGTGCAGGGCCAGCCGTTTTGGGGGCGGCGGGGTGATGACAAACATGCTGTAGCCCTCGAGCGATTGGCTCGGTTGGGGATTGCCATTGAGGTCTTCAGGCACCCCGATTTGCCGCGTGTCGTAAAGCGATTGACCGCAGGCAACGCCAGTTCCGAGGAAGGCCGCTACAAGAGTTGCAATAGTTCTGTTCATCGGATTACTTCCTCAAGCGGGGTTGTGCCAGCAAGAACAACAGCCCGACCGGCTGCTTTGACTACCGCTGCAAACCTTCCTTCGGTATTGAGCGGCTCAAACTCGATCTGTTCGCCGACCCGGCCCGATTCGAGCGCGCGCGCGGGTGTGCGGAGGACAATAGTGCCGCTGATCACATGCACCGAAACGATATCGCCCCGCTTGATAACCTCGGCAAGCTCGGTGTGACCAGAGGTCAGCATCACGCCGGCACCGATGTTGCGTTTGAGCCGAACGSTGGGTGCTGCGATGGGTTCCACGRACTGCACGTCGGGTGCAAGCCATGCCTCGTCGATCTCGAAGTCGCCTGGTGTGAGCGTTGCGCCCCGGCGTAGTGCGCGGGTTGTGCGCACCACCTCGCGCAAAATCCGCACACCGACACGGATCGATTCATCGCGGATCCCGCCGTGGCGGTCGTACATCGTAATCCGCATGGGCACTTTCGCCGATGATCCGGTCGGCTGGACATCGACGGTCCAGCCTCGGGTTGCGGTTGACAGTAGGGTCTTGTCGGCTTCATCGAATGTGAGTTGCAAGTGGTCCGCGTCGATGCCGAGCGTTTGAATGAGTTTGGCTTTGACATGATCTTTGATGGTGTAGCCGATCTGTGAAACTGGCAGAATCTCCGGTTTTTCAGTGGTTTTGGGCGGGATCTCGGCGTGTTGTGTGCGGAGGATAACCCGGCACGCATCGCCCCGGATCGCAACTCGACCCACGCCGATCGAACCCGAATCCGCGATGAGCTTGCGTACACCTTCGAGATTGATCGTGAGCCTACGGTCGGGGCCGCTGTGCGTGGCAGGGTCGCTGTCGATGACCAATTCAGCCAATGCAAGTGCATCTCCGGTAAGGATTGCGATATCGCCCAGCGTGATCGGTTGATCGACATCGAGCCGAGCGACCGGTTTGAGCGTGACCACACTCTGCCCACGCGCGCCGACGGCGACGAGTACAAGTATCACCATGATTGCAAACCGTGACATCACGCTAACGATTCTCCGGNTACTGACGAAGCTGTGCGACTGCGCGGAGCGTTTCGTCCGCAGCACGGATGGCCTGCGAGTTCATCTCGAACGCTCGCTGGGTGCGGATGAGTTCGATAAGCTCGAATGTCGCGTTCACGTTTGAGGATTCAAGCTGGCCCTGAATAATTCTTCCAAAGTGTCCTGACGAAGGCTCACCAACAATTGGGGCTCCGCTTGCCGATGTCTCGGTGAATAAGTTCTCACCGATTTGTGTCAGACCTGCGGGATTAACAAAGGTTGCAAGCTGAAGCTGGCCCACTTCTTGTGGCTGGGGTTCGCCCGGCAGGGAGACAAAGACCCGGCCGTCGGCACCGATCGAGATTGTCTGCGCATCATTGGGAATGACGATATTGGGTTCAAGCCGTCTGCCGACATCGTTGGCCAGAACCAGTTCTCCATCGGAGTTCTGGGTCAGGTTTCCCGCGCGTGTGTACGCCGTTTGGCCCTCTTCGATGCCGACCTGCAGGAAGCCCAAGCCATCGATCATGATGTCCAGCGGTCGGTCTGTTGCGATCGGTGCGCCCTGCTCGAAGTTGAGCTGCGTGCCCGCGATTTGTACGCCTAGCCCGACATAGTGGCCGATCGGTCGTTGGTCGCCGTTGGCGTTCTCGATGCCCGGTTGCTGGCGTTCGATATACAGCAGATCTTGAAAATTGGCCCGGCTTGATTTGAAACCCGTTGTATTCACGTTTGCGAGATTATTYGCAACRACATCGAGTTTGTTGCTCAGCGCCGAGAGTCCAGATGCCGCGGATTGGAGGGCGATGCTTGCCATAGTGAGTTGAGTCCTTCTTGGGTTAGTTGACCCTGCCGAGTCTGTTGATCGCTCGATCCATGAGTTTGTCGTGGTAGCTGATCATGGCGAGGTTGGCTCGGACAGCGCCCGCGGCCGACTGCACCTGCATGAGCGCTTTGATCTCATCAACACCCGACGATTCGACCATGCCCTGCTTGAGCGCACCGGTCGCGGTCGTCAGATTCACAAGAGCCGCGGCRKTCATCTGGTACATGCCTSCGCCGGCCTTCTTGAGCTGCGTTTTGTCGGGCACATCAACAAGCCTGAGCTTGGCGATCTCTTCGCCGCCCTGCGTGATCGTGCCGTCGGTTGCGATTTTAATGCTACCCTGACCATTGAGAAAGATCGGCTTGTTGGTGATGTCGAGCACGGGYCTGCCYGATGARCTCATSACRAGTTTGCCCGAGCCGTCRAGCGAGAGYCKGCCGTCGCGTGTGAGGTTGAACTCCGAGGTGTCGCCGCTGCTTTCGCCCTTGACGGTGAGGAAACCATCTCCCGAGAACGCGACATCGAGCGGGTTGCCCGAATCGCGCAGCGAGCCTTGCGAGAAATTGATCCGCGTTGGCGCAAGCTGCACACCAGCGCCGAGCATCTCAAGCAGCGGGTTGGATTCCATCATCAGCAGGTTGTCTTCGATGCGCACCACATCGCGTTGCCTCGAATAGGGCGTTTGCGGCTTGAACGCGACGGTGTTCACATTCGCCAAGTTGTTCGTCAGCGTGTCCATGCGGGCCATGCTGGTCAGCGCGCCGGATGATGAGATGTGCATGCCGTAGTTCATGCCGCATCTCCGTCGAGGYCATCGTCCAAACGCGCAGCGACTGCGCACCGCAGCGCATGGGCCTGATCCATCGGAAACGGGATCGACGCCCGATCCGGGTCGCTYGCCATCTCGCTRGCTTGCTGTATAAGTACAGATCCAAGCTTGCCTTGCGCGAGAAGCCCRGCGGCCTGWGAGCCGGTCAGTCGGYGTTGATTGTCRTGCGGWTTGGCCTTGACCATTGCTGCGCGTTCCTTCCGTCGGGCATGTGCCCAATGGGAGCAACGCAATCCGCGTGCCTGRKTCTTSCTCCCTCTCCCCGCCGRGGANKANGSGCYRRRGRSTTTTGTTCGGTATTGCGCTTTGCGCGAGCCGCGTCCATGCTCTTGTTGTCACGACAAGGAGTTACGCATGGAACGCGGC
>NVSP01000058.1 GCA_002732755.1 Phycisphaera sp. | reverse complement strand
CCCCCCTAGCTAATCCGATAAGCCCCAAGCAAGGAAAGCGTTCGTGTGCTCAGGTAATTGTAGGAGTAGGCACCAGTCCTTCTCGTGGTCTCAGTGTGTCCCGGCGAGCGGGGGGAGAGGCTGGTTCGTCGAGCGTTCGGCGGGCGAAACACCCGACGGGTGACGAATGAACGAATCGGCTCGCACCGGTGCTTTAGGAGGAACATGCTCATGAGAGCTCGAATTAACCGTGCATTTACTTTGGTTGAAATTTTGATCGTTGTGGTCATCCTCGGCATTCTTGCCGCGGTCGTGATCCCGCAGTTTGTCAACGCATCTGACGAGGCCCAGGTCGGCAATATCGAGACCCAGCTTCGCACCCTGCGTACACAGGTCCAGCTTTTCCGTGCCCAGTCGGACACGAACGCATTCCCGGCGCTTGCAAACGGCGATGATGACGGGGCTGTGACTTGGGCAACCATGATCGCTGCCCAGCTGCTCCAGGCTCCCCCCGTCAACCCTCGCACCAATTCAAGCACAGTCACGGTTGACGATGGCGTGACTGGTGTTGCTGGCATGGACGCCGCGATGGCCGACACAGCTGTCGGTTGGTTCTACAACGATGTTACCGGCGAGATCTGGGCCGCCTCGTTCAACGAGAACTACCGCGACCCCGCAGACGACGACACTGGCGTTGCCTGGCCCAACGGCTGATATGATCAGCATCTGATGACAACATCAATGCGACCGGTCCGAAAGGATMGGTCGCGTTTTCGGGGACCGCCGCGGCTTGCACTCGAACAGTTCCGCGGGTACCTGTTGATAGTTTGAACCCGAGGGGACCGCCATGAGCAGCCAACCAGCAGCATCAAAGTCACGCACGCAGACCTTACTCTTGGCTGCCATCGCGGCACTCTTGGCGGTTGATGTCGGCGCCAGGGTATCGGCACGCGGTGAAGCAGTACAGCACCAGAGCCGATCTACCGTGATCCCAGTTTCGTACCAGCCCCAAGACGTACAAATGGCAAATTCGCTCGAACAACGCCAGCGCATGATCGCTGAGCTTAAAAGCATCGATCGCAGGCTCGGATCGATCGAGAGCAGGCTCAGCAGGCAGCTTCGCGTCGAAGTGACGAACTTCCCAAAGCCTGCACCGGAGAAGGAATAAGATCATGACGAGTCGCTCCACACAGAGCGGCGGGGGTCTTTACCGCGCCGGGTACACGCTGCTTGAGTTGATGATCGTGCTCGTCTTGATGGGCATCGCCGCGGCTCTGGTTATTCCCAATGTTCAGGGCAGCGAATCAATCAGAATTCAGACCGCGGTTCGCGCCATCGCTTCCGACATCATGTACGCACAGAGCGATGCGCTGGCGTACCAGGCGCGCCGGGCGATTGTCTTTGACGCTGCTTCAAACAGCTACTGGATCGCAGAGGTATCGGGCGATGAGCTCGACTYTGACACCGATGCGATGTACAAGATCGATGGGCCAGAGCAGCGGTTCCTGGTAAGTATTGACCGAACCAGCGGCAACGCGGCTCAGATGGTCTCTGCCGATTTCGATGACGATTCGGTTCTTGTCTTTGATGAGCTTGGTGGCCCCGTCGCGGGGCTCGACAGCGATGCACCCAGCGCCGGCGGCTCGATCATTCTGAGCGGTCAAGACGGGACGGCGTATCAGTTGAATGTTGAGCCGTATACAGGGCGCGTGACGGTGCAGAAAATCGGGGGATGATTTTCAATGGGTGGGGAAACCAAACACAATCGGCGTAAGGCTGCGCTGTACGCGCTCGGGCTTATTGGTGGGCTCTTTGCGGTCGCCATGTGGGGCAAGATGCGCTTCGTGACAGACCTTCCTCGGATGGCTTATGCGGTCCCAGAGGAAGAGATTGCACAAAGCCAACCCGAGCTTTCGCATCCCCAAGCCGACGAGGCCCAGGACGACTCGGCCCAGAAGCCCGATCAGGAGCGAGAACTAGACCAAGCCGAGATGCTTGATTTGGAGAATCCTGAATCTGGGGGTTTTTGATCTCCCAGTTGGCCCAATCCTCCTATCTTCCCAAAAAAACAGTATTCACGCCAAAGTAGGCCCCCAAAGGCGACGACCAACCTGTTGTGATCGGCTCGCGATGTGCGATGCCGGTTCTCAAACGAGTCAATAGCCGTCCCGGCAGCAAGACATGCTTGGGACTGAGGGGACAACGATGTTGGAATCGCACTTTGCTGGTTGTGGGCTTCGGGCGTGGGGAATTCGTGCCGCTGCTGCACTGGTCATGGTGTCGGGCACCGCGATGGGCCAGGGGCTTCATCAGACGGCGCCTTCGGCTTCGATTGTCCAGCCCGAGGATGAGCCTGAGCTTAACGAGCCGGGAGGCCGGGTCAACGTTGATGAGAACCTCATCACCGAGCTGTTCGTCAACGATGAGGACCTCAACACCGTTCTTCAGCTTCTGGGCGTTCAGGCTCAGAAGAATGTCGTGACAGGCCAGAGCGTCGCCGGGCGTGTGACCGCCAACTTCTACGGCGTCACCTTCTACGAAGCACTCGAAGCCATCCTCAATGTCAACGGCTACGGCTACATCGAGCGTGGCAACTTCATCTATGTCTACGGGCTAGAAGAGCTCGACCGGATCCAAGAAGCCACCCGCGTTCGCAGGAGCGAGCTTGTCCACCTCAACTACATCTCCGCCAAGGATGTGCAGGTGTTCGTTGAGCCGATGCTCTCTGACAACGGCTCCATCACGGTCAGCCCAGATTCGGGAGAGTTCAATATGCCCGGCGATCTCCCCACCGGCGCAGAGGACTTTGCATCGCAGAGCACGATCGTTATCACAGACTATGAGGATGAGGTTGATGCGATTATCGATATGATCTCGCAGATCGACACCCGCCCCGCACAGGTCCTTGTCGAGGCGACCATTCTGCAGACCTCGCTCAACGAGGCCAACGCGTTTGGTATGGACTTCTCGATTGTCGGCGACATGAACTTCACAGATTTCACTGGCGCTGGTGGCCCGCTGGGTGTTGTGCCCGCGTTGATCACAGGCCAGGGTGCCACGCTTGGCGGTGATGTCGCCGTGCCAGCCGACGGTAAGGGAGGCGCTGTGACCTCGACTGTTGGTAACAGCGCCGGACCCGCCACATTCCGTGCTRGTATCGTCAGCGGCGACTTTGCGGTCTTTATGCGGATGCTTGATGAGATAACCGACGTAACGGTTCTCTCATCGCCAAAGATTCTGACGCTCAATCGCCAGCCAGCCCGTGTGCTTGTTGGTCGTAAAATCGGCTACCTAAGCTCGACGACGACGCAGACCGCCACAACACAGTCTGTCAAGTTCCTCGATACAGGTACCCAGCTCTATCTCCGTCCCTTTATCTCAAGCGACGGCTTCATCCGTATGGAACTCAAGCCACAGGTTTCGGATGCTGAGATTCGCGAGGTCACCTCGGTCGGCGGCGCTGCCGTCACGATCCCGGACGAGATCACCAACGAGATTACCACCAACGTCATGGTCCGCGACGGCCAGACCATCGTTCTTGGCGGCCTGTTCCGCGAGACAACCTCGGTGACCCGCAGGCAGATCCCGTTCCTTGGTGACATCCCGTTCCTCGGGCRKGCGTTCCGYGGCAACGACGATTCGTCGCTCCGTCAAGAAATCATYTTCATGGTCAAGCCMACGATCGTCAATGATCAGATYYTGCTTGATGCAGCCGACCGGGCGMTGGCRACCATCGACAACGCACGSACGGGTATCCGCAAGGGTCTGCTYCCGTGGAGCCGATCAAAGATCACCGCGATGTACAACATCGAAGCACAAGAACTGATCCGCAAGGGCGAGTTCAAGAAGGCCCTGTTCAAGATCCAGCAGTCGCTGAGTCTCGATCCGACCCAGACCACCGTGATCGCGATGCGYGAGCGTCTRGTTGGCGAGGAACAGGCCTGGAACGCGAGTTTCCTCGACGAGATCATCACCGGCGAGATCGACGCGATGTTCGATGCCCAGATGGAAGAGAATGATTCTGTCTCGAATCTCCAGCAGTTGTCAGTCCCCGGGGAGCGCAAAGAATACGACCCTTCGCTATTCGAGGCGGCTGTTGCAGACTTTGTAGAAGCCCAGACGGGTGAAGCGGCCGATACCACTGACGCATCGACCGACATCGAGTTCGCCGACTTCCCTGTTGACTCAGGCGACGAATAAAGCCAGCGGCTTCAACGCAGACAATCAATCAATCATTTGGAGTGGAACCAATGAAAAGCACACGACGCATATCGTCCATCGCCCCGGCACTTATTCTCGGACTCGCCGCCTCGGCTGCCCTTGCGGGCTGCTCAGGGCACGGGCGGTCAACATCAGAGGGTCTGACTCTTGCCCATCAGCGGATGGCGCAGATCAAGAGCGCGACCCAGTGGGAGATGGCCAACGAGTCGTACATGGCTGGTGACCTGGAACGGGCGTTCAAGAGTGTTAACAACTCACTTGCCCTCAACCCCTCGGTCGCCAAGAGCCACACGCTCAAAGGCCGAATCCTGTTCGAGATGGGCCGGCTCGAAGAATCTCGCGACTCGCTTCTGCGGGCTGAGATTATCAAGCCCGATACGATCGAGGCGATCTACTTTCTCGGGATCGTACACGAGCGTCTATCACAAAAAGAAGAGGCGCTTGAGTTCTACATGCAGGTCGCAGACCTTGACCCAGCCGAGGCGATGTACGCCGTGGCGACCGCGGAACTGATGATCGATCTGGGCAGAATCGAAGAAGCAGAGGAGTACCTCGCGGACCGGAGCAACATCTTTGGTCACAACGCGGGCGTGCAGCAGACGCTTGGGCATCTTGCCCTGATGAACGGCAACGACGAGGAAGCAGAATCACGGTTCCGCACCGCGTGGACGCTCGCATCTGAAGAGCCTGCGATTCTTGAAGACCTGATCAACGCGCAGATGAACCTCGGCAGATTCGCCGAGGCCGAGTACAACATCAACCAACTGCTCGAGTTCGACGGGTACGAAGAACGCCGGGACATCTACCGGATGCGTTCGCGCTGCCTGCTCGAGCTTGACCGCACAATGGAAGCACGCGAAGCGCTGCTCGAACTGACAAGCTCCAAGGGTGGCAAGAACGATCTCGGCTCGTGGCTTGACCTCGGGTCCATTTCCTACAGCATCAACGACATGTCACGCTTGCGCCAGTCGGCGCAGCGGATCATCGARCTCGCACCAGAACGCCCRGAGGGSTACCTCTACCGMGCWCTCTGGCAGCGCAAGCACGGCGATGCSGATGCTGCACTKGCAACACTCGCCAAGGGCTTTACCAAGTCAGACATGCCCATCGAGGCGTACATGCTKCGYGGCGTGATCGAGCACGAYCTYGGGATGAACGCAGCGGCCCAGCGCAGCTATCAAGCGGCGGCAGATCTCGACCCAGCCAACGAGCAGGCCCAACTCCTCTTGAGCTTGCTGCGTGTCGAAAGCGACGGCATAGCGAGCTTCCCGGTCGATTCTGAGTAAACGAAATCAGGCAAAGCGCCAGTCGTCGATGACCGGCTCGACCTGACCCGAATACGAAGAGATCTGTGGTGACACCACCACATCAACGAGCTGGCCCCGCGACAGCTCGTTTCGTAGCTCCCCGCCGTTCCACATAATGCAGCGGAGCGCAGCGCCCTCGTGTTTGAGGTGCAGCGACAGATGGTTGCCCCGTGCGCCGAACACGCCGGGCTGTCTGTCGATGCGGACATTCTGGAGCATGAGCCGAACATGCGGGTTGCCCATGCCAAAGGGGCGGAGTTTGAAGATGTCGCGGACCGCGTGCGCGGTGAGTTCGTGGGTCTGAGCAGCGGTGTCAACACGCAGAGTGTTGATGAGGTCATCTGGTGAAAGCGCCTCGTTTGCGTGGTCGATGAACGCTTTGACAAATGTATCAAGATTGTCGCTCGAAAGTGAAAGGCCCGCCGCCATGTCGTGGCCGCCGAAGGTTGCGAGATGCTCGCTTGTCGCCTCAAGCCCGGCGTGCAGGTTGAACGCGGGGATGGATCGGCCCGAACCTTTGTACTTGTCGCCTTGTTTGCAGAGCAGGATCGTCGGGCGTGCGAAGCGATCGACAAGGCGTGAGCAGACGATGCCAACCACGCCCGGGTGCCAGTCGTCGTGGGCCAGGACGATGGCGCGTGTGTCGCCCCCGGTCATGCCCTCGGCTTCGGCGAGTTTGATGGCTTGTTCGAGAATGCGGCGCTCGGTCGCCCTGCGCGATTCGTTCTGTTCGTGCAATCCCCGGGCGATCTCGCGGGCGCGGCTGCCCGTCGCGGTAGTAAAAAGCTCGACAGCCTCTGCCGCGTGGCCCATCCTGCCGCAGGCGTTGAGCCTCGGGCCGAGCCTAAACCCAACATCGTCGGCCTGGATTTTTTCACCATCAAGCCCACATGCGGAGATGAGTTCGCGCAGCCCGCCGAACGCCGAGCGCGGGATTCTGCCTAGACCAAACTTTGTGATGATCCTGTTCTCGTCTACCAGCGGCACAAGATCCGCGATCGTTCCCAGCGCTGCAAAGGAGAGCAGTTCGAGCAGCAATTCGCGTTTGTCTTTGCCGACCTTGCCGTTCTCATCGCCGCCCGCAAGAACGAGCAAACGCCACGCGAGTTTGTACGCGACGCCCGCGCCGCAGAGTTCCTCGAACGGGTACTTGGAACCGGGTGCTCTTGGGTGGACGATTGCAAAGGCGTTTGGGATGCTGCCGTCGGTCGGCGGGTTGTGGTGGTCGGTGATGATGAGRTCGACACCGAGTTCTTTGGCGATGTCTGCTTCTTTGATGGCGGTGATGCCGCAGTCAACGGAGATGATGACCTTGGCGCCTTGGTCAGCGAGCGACCGGATCGCGTCTGCGTTGAGGCCGTAGCCCTCGTCTAAGCGGTGGGGGACATATGTTCGGATATCGCTGGTATCTTTGGCGATGCTTTTGAGTGCGTGGTAGAGGATGGCGGTCGCGGTGATGCCGTCCACATCGTAGTCGCCGAAGATGACGATGGGTTCGTCGTTTTCGATTGCGATGATGAGGCGATTGCTCGCCTTGTCGGCATCGGGCAGGAGTTTGGGGTCGTGGAGGTCTTGGAGCGTGGTCTCAAAACTCGCCCGGGCCTCTTCGCCGTCGAGGCCTCGGGAAGCCAGGATCCGGCCGATCAGGGGCATCCCGGATTGGGGCGATGAATCCCCGATGATCCAGCGTTTGTTCCTGCCGGCGATGGTGTTCGGGGTCGCGGTTGTCACGATGTAGACTAGGCTCTGTTTGATGGATCAAACGAGCCTCTCGCGCGAGCGAGGGGACCACGCTCAGGTTGTGCTTTGCCCCCTTCCTCACGGAAGGGGCTCGTCAGAATTGGATCCCTGCAACAGAACCTAGCATCCGTTGCATGAATGCGGGATGGCCCGTTTTGACGGGGTTGTCGGAAGGGTCGTCGATGGTCAAACTCACAAAAATCTATACGAAAACGGGCGATGGCGGGGAGACGGGGCTGGGTGACGGCTCGCGGGTGAGCAAGATCGACCTGCGGGTCATCGCCTACGGCACGGTTGATGAGGCCAACTCGTTCCTCGGGGCCGCCGCCGCCGCGTGTGGCGTGGGGGATGATGAACCAAAGGCGATGCTGCTGCGGATTCAGAACGATCTGTTCGATGTCGGCGCGGACCTGTGTACACCCCAAAAGCCGGGCGAACATGTGGGCGATGCCTTGCGGGTGACGGGCCAGCAAACCGAGTGGCTCGAATCAAAAATTGAYGAACTCAACGCGGATCTTTCGGCGCTAGCGAGCTTTGTGCTGCCGGGCGGGACGGTGCTCGCGGCGCATCTGCATGTTGCACGGGCGGTGGTGCGGCGTGCCGAGCGGTGCGTGGTACAACTGGGTGGACAGGTCGCTCCGGGCGAGGTGGCAGAGCCGATCCGGTAYCTCAACMGGCTCTCGGACCTTCTCTTCGTGCTGGCCCGGCATGTGAATGCTCGCGGGCCGGGGGATGTACTCTGGAAGCCGGGAGGCGGGCGCACACCGGGAACCGACTCGGAGTAAACTGGTAGACATGAAAGGGCGGCTGCCGTTCGGCGAAGAAGAAGCCGTCGCGTTGTAGGTGTTTGCGGGGTGTTGATTGGCAAGTTCGAGCGCAAGCTACACAACCGAGTTTCAGCATGAGTTCTCGACTCAGATGGATTCGCTGCTGAGCCGACGATTCCGGTGGTTCACCGGGATCATGGGTGGGCTGGGTGTGCTGTCGACGGGGTCGATCCTTACCATCGTTGCGCTTAAGGTTACACACGACGATCCTCAAGTCAGCGGCCAAGCGATCAGCGGCGGCATGATGCTCACTCTCACGGTGTTTGTTCTGTGGACCGTGATGTACCTTGCAGGCTTTGTGTACGCATCGTTTCGCAAACACAATATCGCCAAGCTCGTCAGGTTGTCACTCCTGATCGTGATCGTTGATGGGCTGATGAATATCGGCTTGCGCGTGTTCGAGTTGCCCTTGACGSGGATGTCGGGGATCTTTGGGTTCTTTATCTCGTTTACGATCGCGACATGTTTTTTGCCGTGGACGGTTCGGCAGGCGCTGCTTGTCGCTGGGGTTGTGCTCGGGATCAACGCGGTTACCCGGCTGACACCGATCAACGGAGGCTTTGAGTTTGGGCGGCTCTTTCAGGTGCTGACGACGAGTTTCKCRGTSATGCCSGGGATYTTCAKCKCGTSSTMSAGGTCATCGAGCCGGCTCCGCGATTCACAGTTCTACTTTCTCCAGCGCCGCTACGGCGAGGTTCGGCGCGAGCTGACCGATGCACGCCGCATCCACGAATCCATGTTCCCGGCGCCGCAAACGACCGGAGAGATCCGCTTTACCTATCGCTACCAGCCGATGCGGCAGATCGGGGGCGACTACCTCCACATCAACAACTGCCCAAACGACGACGGCTCGGAAGACACGCTCTCAGTCGTTGTGCTCGATGTCACGGGCCACGGCATACCMGCGGCGCTTACCGTCAACAGGCTGTATGGCGAGCTTYCTCGGCTGTACGCGGAAGACCCGTGTATCGATCCGGGCGATGTGCTGGCCCTGCTCAACAGATATGTCAGGCTCACGATGGCTTCGCACGCGGTGTTCGTCACTGGGCTTGCCCTCAAGGTTGATTCATCCAAGCACTCGATGATCTACGCCAACGCGGGGCACCCCCCGGCGTTTCATATGCGAGCAGATGATTCGATCGACCAGCTCGACTCGACAACATTTTTGCTCGGTGCGGTTGATGATGAGACATTTGATTCGACGACGATATCGATCGAGTTTGCTGCGGGAGATCGGTTCATCGCATACACCGATGGCGCAACCGAGGCGCGCAACAGCGAGGGCAAGATGCTGGGAATCCGCGGGATGCAGGGCATCTTGGCATCGAGTGGGTTGCAGGCTGAGGGGAGTTGGCCCGCGACGCTGCTGAGTCATGTCGATGCGTTCCGCAACGGCCCGCCGGACGATGACACGCTGGTGATCGAGATCTACCGACCCGTCGGCACCGCGGCGAGCCGGCGCGCTGGCAAGCAACAAGAAACCATCGCCGATGATGCAGAGCCTGTCAGTCCTTGACACCTTCGACGCGGGATGGGTCGGTGTATTTGGTGAGCGCTTCCGTTAGGTCCACGCCGTTGATGTTGGCCAGTGTGCAGAGCCAGGCGATGACATCGGCGAACTCTTCAACGAGGTTGTCACGCTCGGCTTTGGTCGGTTCGGCGCGTCTGCGGTTGTTGTTGGCAAGTGCCGTTGCAAGCTCGCCGACCTCTTCCATGAAGTAGAGAAAGGTGCCCCCGGTGCCCCGATCGTTGTCAGACTCGTAGTAGCGGTCGCGGATGAGCTGTTGGATCTGGGCGACGGTCGTGCCGGGCTGGGGATTATCGGTCATGGCGGAGCGTAGGGGTAGGGCGAAAGAGAGTGGGTTGAAACCGGACATGCTAGTATGTACTATACAATTRCAATGAGCAGGCTTCGCCCCAYCTTGACCGCTGCTTTGGTGACCCTCGTCGCTGGGCTGTGTGTGTCGATGGGCGTCGGCTGCGAGTCCGCGTTTGATCGGCACCGCGCTGATCTTGTCTATGCCCACGACCGGGGCGACTTTGTGTTGGCGTCGCAACTGCTGGATGAGGCCAACGGCAAGGGGCTGTACAGCAGGCGGAGCCGGGTGTTGTGGTTACTCGAACGCGGAGCCGTTGCTGCCGCCGAGGGGGACACCGACAAAGCGGTCGCGATGCTCAACGAAGCGGAGCGGCAGACCGAACTGTTCAACGAGCAAAGTATTTCTGACATCGCCGGGCAATGGCTTCTGAGTGAACGCGCGAGCACCTACATCACGCGGGCGTACGAAGAGCAGTACATCAATGTGATCAAAATGTTGGCGCACTTTGAAGCGGGCACGATCGAGAACGGGCCAACGGTCGAGGCCCGACGGATGGCGCTCAAGGCGAACCAGATGCGCGATCGGTTCGAGGATCTTCTTGATGAGTTGCACGATCGAGGCGGGGAGGCTCAGGTTTCGTTTGCAAGGTCCGGCCAGTTTATCGAAAGCCCGCTCGGCGTGTACCTGTCGGCGGTTGCGTTTATCGAAGCCGATGAGGCAGATATGGCGGTGACCGCGATCCGCAGGCTGGCGTCGGCTGCCAAGGCGCAGGCGGGGCTGGGGATTACGCAAGATATCTCATATGTCGATTCGCTGTTGAGCTACGACAGCCGGAAACAAGATGCGCTCTTTGTTGGGGTGGGCGGCGTCGGGCCGACGCTTGCGCGACAGAAGGTCGGGCCGTTCTTTGTGTATCTGACGCCGATCTACTTCGAGTTGCCCCAGATCGTGCGCGGCGGCTCGGGTGCGCACYGCGCGATGGCCGAGATCGAGYACGCCGACGGCACGACAGGGACGGTAGAGCTTGCGTTTATCGAGGATTTTAGCGCTGTAGCCGAGGCGAACTTTGCCAGTGAGCTGCCGCTGGTACACGCTCGAACATATCTGCGCGCGATGACCAAAAGCGGGATCTTCACGGCTGGCGGCATAGTGCTTCAGAATTCTGATGCTGACCCCGCGGTCAAGGCGGCGGGATTGCTTGTGTCGATTATCGGCGGTCTGTTGTATCTTTCTGTGACAGAGAAGGCGGACATCCGCTGCTGGACGATGCTGCCCGGGGCGGCGTGGGCAGCGGTGACCGATCTGCCCGAGGGCACACACCGCGCACGGGTTGTCTTTCTTGGCGCGGGCGGGCAGCGTTTGTACGAGGGCCAATGGAGCGAGGTCCGAGGCGGCTCGTTTGGCCTGGATTCGATTGTGGAATACTGGCCCGGCTAACAACGCCGGGAGACTGGAGCATCTGATGCGAATGAATCAATTACTAGCACTTGTCGCAGCGGCATCTGCGATGTCGGTTGTCGGCTGTAGCCCGAACTGGAAGGTCAAGCGGATCGATCCCGGGGAGACCGTCGATCTGGACTACCGCTTTGACGATGAGGATGCGCGCCAGATCGCGCACGGCATGATCGCCGATGCGCTCAGCAAGCCCTGGCTCATCGAGCACATGGCTGTCAACGACACCCGGCCTTTGGTCGTCGTGGGCACCATCAAGAACGAGACGGGCGACTATATCAATTCTGATCTAWTTACAGATGTGATTCAAGAGGAATTGCTCAACTCGGGCAAGGTCCGGTTTATCGCCGAGCGTGATCTGCGGGCCGAGCTTCGACAGGAACGGCTCGAAGAGCTCGAGTTCCGCGACCCGGCGACGATCAAGCGAGCCGCGATGGAGAAGGGCGCCGACTACCTCATGCTCGGCAGGATCAAGGACCTGAAAGAACGCTCGCTGGACTCCAAGCGGGTGGTGAGTTTCTATCAGGTGACGCTTGAATTGATCGACATCGAGACGAACGAGAAGGTCTGGATCGAGAGCCGAGAGATCAAGAAGACCGCGGTCAGGCGGTAAATCGGGGGCCAAAAATGCCTTGTGCAGCACGGAAGGGGTCAAAANGGGCCAAGTGAAGGCTCCAAATCTTGAAGCCGGCGGCGTTCTGGCTACACTTGCAGGCTCAGACGGCAGGGGTGACCCGGCTGGTGTGGGTATTGGACTAGACAAACAAGCCGGGGCCGCGTGGCTCCGGGTGGTTTATGAGGGCCGTCGGTATCGGCCCACGGGATCAGATTCGCATGCCAACGATCAATCAGCTCGTACGCAACCCTCGCCGGACACCCAAGACCAAGTCGAAGGTGCGCGACCTCAACTCGTGCCCCCAGCGGCGAGGCGTGTGTCTGATGGTCAAGACCGCGACACCCAAGAAGCCCAACTCGGCGCTTCGCAAAATCGCGCGTGTGCGGCTGTCCAACGGCAAAGAAATCACCGCGTACATCGGCGGCGAAGGCCACAACCTGCAGGAGCACTCCATTGTGCTCGTGCGTGGCGGTCGCGTCCGTGACCTTCCCGGTGTGCGATATCATGTTGTCCGTGGTGCTCTCGACACGCTTGCAGTTGACGGCCGCAAGCAGGGCCGCTCCAAGTATGGCGTGAAGAAGGGCAAGTAAAAGATAAGGCACTAGGCATTGGGCACTCGGCATTAGATAAGACAGACATAGGCAAGTAATCCCTTGTGATGTTCGCAAGGGGTGAACAACACGCTGGCATATGCCGGCAGATGAGCCAGGAGGTTTTGAAATGGGTGGTCGTATCACACGCAGCGCGGAGCAACTCCGCCCCGATCCCGTCTTCGGCGACAAGATCCTCGCCAAGTTCACCAATTGCATCATGCTCAGCGGCAAAACGCGCAATGTGTTGTTCGATACCAATACCTGTGGTGACAGCAAATGCGCCAATATAATCGGCAATACCACTTTCTTTCGGCGCAATATAGTCACTCAAACACTGGTTAGGCCGGCCAGGGGGTTTTTGCAATTGCTGGCGCAGTTGGTGCAAGGTCATCAACACCTCAGTACGCGATTCATCGGTATAGACTTCAATATCATCATCGTTAACTGAATTAGCCGGGAACAAACCAAACACAGCACGTGCTTGCAGCCATTTTTCATCAATAAGCTTGTCAAGCAT
>NVSP01000057.1 GCA_002732755.1 Phycisphaera sp. | reverse complement strand
TTTGACATGGCGATCCTGCTGACCGCGGTGTACCGCGAGGTTGGGCTGCCTGCGCGTTTGGTCGTCGGGT
This sequence comes from Phycisphaera sp., assembly GCA_002732755.1. Classification (GTDB taxonomy): domain Bacteria; phylum Planctomycetota; class Phycisphaerae; order Phycisphaerales; family UBA1924. The sequence continues at coordinate 13,014 of NVSP01000057.1, read as the reverse complement.
ATGTCGGGGGCAGCACGGGCGGGGGGACCGACCCGTTCCGCCCGATCGACAAACCAGAGATCGGGCCGTACGCGTGGGTTGAGGTGGCGTTGTATGACGAGAACCAGACGAGGCCGGACCAGCAGTTGACATGGGTGCCGATTGATATTTTCCGGATGCGTGAGGATAATGTCTATCGGCGAAAGTTTGACCAGCCTTGGCCGGGCTTTGGGACAAGCGAAAACCTCAACGAGATCATTCCCATCGCGTTTCACCTGCACCCACACCGGATGGGCGCAGTGTCGTACGGCGCAACGCTGCGTTCACGCCAGCCGATGCCCGCGATCTGGGGCTGGAACACGGTGCCGGAATTGCCGGCGGCGTTCAATCAGTCGATCAACTTCAGCGCGACCACGCCCTCGCGGGGGCCGGGCGATCCTGAGCCGGGTCGGCGTCGGCTGGGCGAGTAGCCGACGGGCGATCGAGAAACCGTGCGTACGGCAAAAATGTGTAGTCGGGCGTGGTGTGCGCCCGATCCTCGGGCACCTTGAGGCGCATTCCGACATGAAAATCAGCGAACAACACATTGGCCGCGATCTCTGCGTTGCTCTTGCCTTGCTTTGAGAACCAGTGGTTCTTGCGATCATGGCCGTCGTCGTAGTTGTAGATTGTGTGTGTCGCGATCAGGAGCGTCTTGGTTGTGTCACGAATCGGGGGCATCGCGCCGCCCATCTGCGGGATGAGCGTTGGGTAGGCATCWYSCRYSKSRWYTSTSYCYKRKSCGTKGWMGWTSAKKKTRWMRSYWRYGCCSACRMSGWCGWRCRYKKMAYCMRMTWKMRMWMMKGCTGCGATGGGGATGCCGGTGTCGCCCGCGCCCGCGTCGATCGGTGACTCAAACTCTTCAAGTTCAACAACGCCCGGCACTGAGTCCGGCTGGACTTCGCGGTCGATCAGGTAGCTGTTTAGCGGGCGGCGTTCTGCGCCGTATTCGTCGATCCCAAGAAACGGAAGCTGCCCTTTCTTCCCGCCAAAGAGCGCCCCGATCGGCGACTCAACGCCCGGCCCGACCGGCACGAGTACCTGTGGCAAAGCGTTCTTGTTGTCGTCAAGATAGAGCGAAGTGGCGATCCCGATCTGCTTGAGCTTTGCCCCACATGTAAGGTTGCGGGCCGACTGTCTCGCTTTGGAAAGCGCAGGCAGCAGGATGCCGATGAGGAGCGCGATGATCGCGATGACGACGAGGAGTTCGATAAGCGTAAAGGCGCGCGGGTGTTTCATGTGCTTGCAGCGTACCGGAAAGCGCGCACCCGGTCGCAGCCAGTACCGGATGTATCAGGTTGGCTCGCCCGAGATCGGGTTGTTGAAGTGGCCATCCTGAATCGGGACAACCTGCTCTAGTACATGTTGAAGGACCGAAGCTGGTGAACCGACAGCATCGACCTCGACGATCAGATCCGCTGGATAGTACTCGAGCACGGGTGCGGTCTCTTGTTCGTAAATTTCCCAACGGCGGCGGATCACATTTTCCTGTGCATCATCGAGCCGGTTCTCTTTCAAAGCCCGGCGGCGCAGACGCTTGATCATCGCCTCTTTGTCCTTACAGACGAGATGCACGATCCCCAAAACCTGGATGTATTTCTCCATGAGCTTGGCTTGGGTGACATTGCGGGGGATGCCGTCGAGCAGCAGCAGATCGTCGTGTGACTTGAAGATGCTCAGGGTGGCCTGAGCGTTCATGTTCTCAGCCCACATTTCGACGGTGATCTCGTCGGGGACCAACTCGCCCTTGGATGAGTACTCGTAGAAGATTGATCCGAGTTTGGAGTGGATGTCCAGCGAGCGGAAGACCTCGCCGCAGGAGAGATGGAAGAAGCCCGGGATCGTGCCGAGGATAGCGCCTTGTGTGCCTTTGCCAGCGCCGGGTGCGCCAAAGAGCAAGACGGTCTGGAATCTGTCCATTGCTTGAAGCTCCGCTGCCGAAGAAAAGTTCAGGATGCCTATCGACCCGTCGAAGGAAGAGTTGGATAACCATATCGCCTAAGTACGAAAAAACCCGCCCGGACAAGCCGGGCGGGCGTTGTTTTTTTGGACCCCGATGGGTTATCGATCAGCCGCCGCTCTTGACAAGCTCTGCCTGGAGGCTTGGTGGCATGGGTCGGTAGGCGAGGAACTCCATGGTGTTGGCAGCCCGGCCCTGAGACATGCCCCGGAGAACGGTTGTGTAGCCGAACATCTCGGAGAGTGGGACCTCGGCGTTGACCGCCTTGATGTGGCCGCGATCCTCGGTGTCGGTGATTATGCCGCGCCGGCTCGCCATGTCGCCCGTGATGTTACCAAGGTATTCATCGGGGGTGATGATGACAACCTTCATGATCGGCTCAAGCAGCACGCTGCCGGCCTTGTGGACGGCTTCACGCAGAGCAAGGCGGGCGGCCTGCTCGAACGCGATCTGGCTTGAGTCAACGCTGTGGAACGAGCCATCGATCAGCTCGGCCTTGATGTTGATGAGCGGGTAGCCGGCGCTCACGCCGCTGAGCGCGGTCTGGCGGATGCCGACCTCGACGGATGGGATGAACTCTTTGGGGATCTTGCCGCCGATGACCTTGTTCTCAAAGGCGATGCTGTCCTTGAAGCTGAGACCATCAGCCTCGGCTTGCTCTGCGGTGTATGGCATGAGGTTGATCGTGCAATCGCCGAACTGGCCTCGACCACCGGTCTGCTTCTTGAACTTACCCTGCACTTTCATCGCGCTGCCCTTGATGGCTTCGCGGTATGACACGCGGGGCTTGCCGACCTCGACACCGATCTTCATGTCGCGCACGAGGCGGTTCTTGATGATCTCAAGGTGAAGCTCGCCCATGCCCGCGATGATGGTCTGACCGGTTTCATCATCGAAGTGGCTCTGGAACGATGGGTCTTCGCGGCGGATGAGCACAAGGGCCTCACCCAGCTTGCGGTTGTCATCAGCGGTGTTTGGCTCGATCGACATCGAGATCACGGGCTCTGGGAAGTCCATGCGTTCGAGGATGATCGGGTTATCGATATCACAGAGCGTGTCGCCCGTGATCGAATCCTTCACACCAACGACAGCAACGATGTTGCCAGCACCGATCTCGTCGAGCGCCTGGCGATCCTTGGCGTGCATCTCGAAGATTCGGCTGACATTCTCTTTCTTACCGTTGCCCGGGTTGATGACTCGTGAGCCCTTCTTGAGCAGGCCCGAGTAAACGCGGATGTAGGTGAGGTCGCCGTGGGTGTCGCTGACAACCTTGAAGACGAGCGCTGAGAAAGGATCGTCGTTGGAGTGCTGGCGGATGATCTTCTCATCCGGATCGCGTGGGTGCTCGCCTTCGACAGGTGGCACTTCGAGCGGGTTCGGGAGGTAGTCGATGATGCCGTCGAGCAAACGCTGAACACCGATGTTCTTGAGGGCCGACCCGCAGAAGATGGGGTTGCATGCGAGAGCGATCGTGCCCTTGCGGATGGCGGCTTTGATCTGGTCGATCGTGATGCTGTCCTCGTCTTCGAGGTACTGCTCCATGAGGGTGTCATCAACCCCGGCGGCTGCCTCGATCATCTCGTGGCGCCACAGCGTCGCAGTTTCAACGAGGTTCTCTGGGATGTCTTTCTCGGTGATCACAGCGCCCTGGCTGTCCGAATCGAAGTAGTACGCCTTCATGCCGAGCAGGTCGATGATGCCTTCGAGGTCGTGCCCGTGGCCGATCGGGTACTGCACCGCGATGGGGTTTGCGCCAAGGCGGGTCTTGATGGTCTTGAAGCTGAACTCAAAGTCAGCGCCGAGCTTGTCCATCTTGTTGATGAAGCACATGCGTGGCACTTTGTACCGGTCAGCCTGACGCCAGACGGTTTCGGACTGGGCTTCGACGCCTTCTTTGCCGTCAAAGACCGCGACCGCGCCGTCGAGAACGCGAAGCGAGCGTTCGACTTCGATCGTAAAGTCAACATGCCCGGGGGTGTCGATGAGGTTGATCTTGTAGTCCTGGCCGTCCTTCTCCCACGGGCAGGTTGTCGCTGCTGATTGGATGGTGATGCCRCGYTCTTGYTCTTCYTGGAGGAAGTCCATGGTGGCGGTACCCTCGTGGACCTCACCCAGCTTGTAGTTTTTGCCGGAGTAGTAGAGGATGCGTTCGGTGACTGTGGTTTTGCCCGCATCGATATGGGCGGCAATCCCGATGTTTCGGATGTATTTGAGTTCGGTGGCCATCGCTTGGTCCTTCAGTGCTGCTGTGTAAAGCGTTGATGCCCGGCACGGGTTGGTGCTGGTGCATCGTGATTCTTCTATTCGGTCTGTAACGAACACCGTAGAAAGCCTTGTGCCGTCCCCCGGTGATGATGATTGTTTCTGAGTGCGTAAGAGCTTGGGTGTCAGTGCGAGCGGTGGGTCGGCGTTTCTTCGTCGTCTTCCATCGCGGTTATCCAAGTCAGGCCAGCGTCAGTGCCAGCGGTTCGCTGCTCATGCGGATCAATCGAAAAGCGGCTCTGGGTGCCCAAAAACCGGCTTGCATCCGAAGCCAGAATATGCTAGGCCCACCCTGAGCAGCGTCAAGGGTTTCGGGCGATCCGGGCCAGTCTTCTGCGGGTGGATTCTGGCAGTGCCATCAGGGGGTCAAGAGCCGAAAGCTCGTCCCGGCTGAGCGCCTCGGCTGCCCACCTGCTGGCTGACTCGGCCTGGCCCATCTCCGACAGAGCCAGAGCGAGCGATGCGGGGTAGCGGGAGTTGTACGGGGTAAGCTCGGCGGCCCGAGTCAGGCCAGCCGTTGCCGCGGCTTGGAGTTCTGTCAGGAGCGATTCTCGGACCGGGCCTTGCTGGAGCAGCCGGATTTTTTCGAGCCGAATGCTCGCCAATTGGGCCTGAATCGAGGCCTGGTCGTGAGTCTGTAACGCTTCTGTGAGGATATCTATCGCTCGGTCGATTGCGGCGTGGGCGCGTTTTTGATCCAGCACCGAGGAGGCTGAGCCAGCGAGAGTCATCGCAAGCCGGGCTGAGGCTTGGGGGATGCGGGTGTCAGCGGGCATCAGATCGATCGCGTGTTCGAGCTCATCGAGCGAGCGTGCGCCCGCTTCGTCGAATCGGTGCTGGAGATCAGCGAACTCGCTGGGCGAAGGGGTTTGTGACAACATCGCATCGCGTTCATCAACTAAGACCGACAGCCGATGACTTGCGGTGCGGAGGTTTGATTCCCAGTCCCAAACCGAGATGGTGGTCACGACAAGCCCCGCCGAGGCAGCGCCGGCGAGGATACCCATCGGCAATGCGGGAACAGAGATTCGCCGGGGGCCTTTCGTTGAAGCAGCCAGTGCAAAGCACAGCAGAACCAGCGGCACCGAGCCGGGCAGCGTCATGTTCATGTCCAGTTGTGCGTGGCAGAGCAGCACAACACCGGCCAGCGCCAAGCCCCGGCGAGTGGGAAAGCCTCCCCAGAGCATGGCCAGCGACACACCCGCCCACGCGAGCACGCCGACCAGTCGGCTCACAGCGGTTTCGATCGGGGTTGCCTCGATCTCGAGCCAAGCGCCGATGAGGACCGGCACGATCAGAACAAGCACAACATACGGCCGAAGAACGCGGAGCCTCTCTTTGGAAGGCGCGATCATGATCGGATCGGGAAGGGAGATCTGTTTGCACAGCCGCACAACGACCCATGCAAGAGCAAGCAACACGGGGATTGCTGCAAGACCAAGTGTCGCGGAATAGTCGAGCCAGATCATGTGCGGGCTGATCACATCCTCGGTGCCCTCGGGCGGCTTGGCGAGCATGTACGCGCTCTGAAAACCGGTGGGACCGGTGCCAAGGGGCATCTCACCCCCGGTGATGCGGACTGCGCCCCGCATGTAGAACCACCTGACAAGCAGAGAAAGGTCGCTGCCGGGGATGCCAGCGAGTCCGCGAAAGACAACCGCAGCGACCGGGGTTGCGATCGCTGCGAGACATGCAAGCTGGGTGAGTCTGCCGCGCACAAACCGCGACACAACGATCAGCCCGATGCCAAGACATGCAACAGCAAGCCCGGCTTTGGAGCCAGTTGTCAGGAGCGCGCCGCCCGCGGCAAGCCCGGCGACAGCAACGGTGATTCGCAGTGCGCCCCTTGCCCGAAGCGTTGTGTACACAAACAGAACAACAACGCCGGCGAACAGACTGGCGAGTATGTTGCTCAGCCCAAACCAGCCCGTCGGGGCAGGTTGGCGGAGCCGGCGTTCGTAGCTGAGCGCTTGCGCTGAGCCGGGTTCGATGCCTTGAGCCGACAGACTGGCGACCGGGTCTGCATCGAATTGCGCGATCATGTGTGGGTGTTCGACAAAGACCTGCACGAACGCTTTACTGCACAGAAACAGCACAAAGCCAGCGAGCAGTGCGCCGAGAACGGTCCGCACGAGAGACCGGTGCGCCAACGACAGCACCCCGGCAAACCCAACCCACGCCGCGGCCCAACTCGAACCGATCCTGACCGCCTCGGTGTCGGCGCCATCGACAAGCAGCGTTCGCGCGAGGATGCACAAGGCACCGACAAATGACACGAGCACGWGCGGGTCGAGCTTGGCGYYGKKSTKWYYGMGSKSMAMSAMGAWGCMGMYYGMRMSMWWSYMCGCKKCGAWGYCRWAGACSMRMGAGCCGSYWKRGSCGRWGSYRWYGAKCGSRWWSSMMMYCKKSKKGGGGTCTGCATCCCAGCCGGGCAGCGGCTCGGCGCTCACAGCGGCTCGGGTCAGCACCGACCACAGGATCAGCGTGAGCCCGATCCAGTCCAGCCGAACGCGCTTCACGCCTTGTGCTCTGGCAGACCATGCTCAAGAAAGGCGAGCAATAACAATACCGCGCCGGTCTGGGTGATGATGATCGCGCCCTGCCAGGGCGTTGACCGCGACATTACAATCGCGCCGGCGCATGTGATCGCGGTGAGCGCCCAGATCGTGATGACCGCGCCCTGCGTGCCCATGCCTCGGCGGGCCATGCGGTGCGAAAAATGCTGGAGATCGCCGACGAATGGCGACTTGCCCTGTGACAGACGGAGCAGCACCACGCTTGCAAAGTCGTACAACGGCACAGCAAGCAAAACGAGCGGGACAAACAATTGGTGCCAGCCCGGCTGGTCGGCGCTGCTCTCGACGAAGTTCAGTCGAACGGTGAGAAATGCGATCATGTAGCCGACGATGAGCGAGCCGCCGTCGCCCATGAAGACCTTTGCCTTTGGAAAGTTGTGGGGCATGAAGCCGAGCGTTGCTCCGACAAGACACGCCGATCCCGCTGCGATGAACCACTGCTGATTGAGAATCGCAACGACGAGCAGGGCTGCGCCGATGATGGTGGCGAGGCCGCTGGCGAGGCCGTCCATGTTGTCGAGGAAGTTCATCGCGTTCATGACGACAGCGAACCAGAGCGTGGTGATAAGGATGGAGAGCCACGACCCGCCGACGCGGGCATCGAGCATGGTGAGCACGCGGGAATCGGTTGTCAGGCAGAGAGCCGCGGGGATGACCAACATGACGAGGAGTTTGGGGAGCCAGTGAAGGGGTTTGCGGTCGTCGATTACGCCCAGCGTGTGCAGGGCAACAAGCCCGATGATGAGCGACCAGATGAATGTTGCGTGTTGCGATGCAGAAGCCGCAAGCTCGGCGACGCTTGAAGACACGCTTTCAGATCCCGCGAGCACTTTCGCCGCGAGAAAGGCGGCTGCGAGAGTCAATACAATGGCGGCTGCGATGCCCGAGCCGCCGGTGTTTGGAATTGTGCGGATCGCTGCTTTGACCTGCCCGATAACCCCTTGGCCGTCGTGCGCACTGAGTCGGTTGCCTACGCGCGTGGCCACCCCGGTCGCTATGAACGACAGGACAAAGCTGGCAACAAGAAATCCAAGAAGCGCGATCGCCATATGTGCATCCTACGAAGAAGCGGCCAAGTGCGTTCGCCAGCGGTCGTGCAGAAGAAACGGGAGCCACGCAAAGAACTGGAGCAGCACGCCCGCGGCGAAGATCAACGGAATGCGAGCTGGCCACGGGCCAAAGAACGCGGTTGCGGGTGAATGCTCTCCGATGTAGCCGTAGTTGCTGCCGAGTTTGGAGTTGACCGCGAAGATGGCCAAGCCGTACACAGCGCTGACGATGAGTGCCAGCCCCAAGTCCTTGCCGGTCGGGCGGAACCCCTCAGCGAGCACGAAGAAGAGCGCGCCGCCGACGATGATGAAGTGGCTCACCCAGAACGACCAGAACACCACATACCCCGGCCCCTCTTCGATCACCGGGATAATAAACGCGAGCGACGAAAGCCCAACGCCCCAGAAATAGAACACGGCGACGAGCCTACGAGCCGGAAAGAGCAGGGCCGCAGCGGCGAGAAGCCCCGCCAGATCGCACACATGGATCGGGAGCGATTCTTTCCAGTTGAACCCGCCATCGCGCCAGACGAGCCAGTACATGGTGTGCATCATCTGGAAGACGAGCACTGTCAGCCCGAGGCATTGGCGGAACGCGGCGGCGCTCGATTTGCCTTTCTTCGCTTTCTTGCGAGAATACCACACAATCGCTGCGAGCACGGCGAGGCTGGTCAGGATCACCAAGCCGTGAACGATCGAGCCCTTCTGGAACGTGTCCATGTTGATCATGTGGGCGTGTCGGTCTGGTGTTCGTGTCGGAGTTGACCGCAGGCGGCGGCGATGTCTCGGCCCCGGCTTGCGCGGATGTGGCAGTTGAGGCCGCCGTCACGGAGGATCGTTTGGAACCTTGTGACATCGCTGTCTCTTGGGCGTTTGTAGGGCAAGCCATCGACCTCGTTGTAGCGGATGAGATTGATGTTGGCGCGGAGTGATTTGGCAACACCCACGAGTTCCTTGGCGTGGTGGGGCTGGTCGTTGAGGCGGCCCAGCAGCGTGTATTCGAGCGTGATCTCTCGGCCGGTTTTGTCGAACCACTTGGTACACGCCGACAGGAGTTCTTCGATCGATGTGTACTCGGCCCACGGGATCAGATCGCGCCGGATCTCGTCATTTGGGGCGTGCAGCGAGAGGGCGAGCGTGACGGGGAGGTTGAGTTCTTCTGCGAGCCGCTCGATCGCCTTTGGCAAACCAACGGTTGAGATTGTAATTCGGCGGGCGCCGATGCCCATGCCCTCGGGCGCGGGTGATGCGAGCGTGCGGACAGAATCGACCACCGGCGTGAAGTTGCTCAGCGGCTCACCCATGCCCATMWWSACSATGTTGCTGATCCTGCCAACGCCTTCGAGTTGGCCAAGCCTCCATGCTTGCTCGACGATTCGGCCCGCCGAGAGGTTGCCATCAAGCCCCGAAAGCCCCGATGCGCAGAACTTGCACCCGACGGGGCAGCCGACCTGGCTGGAGATGCACGCGGTCTTGCGGTGCGCATCATGCCCGAGCGAGGGGATCATCACGCACTCGGTTTGCAGCGATGAATCATCGGTCAAAACCTTGAGTGGGTTTGTATCTGAAGATTGTCCGGGTTCGTCGTCCCATTGGATCAGCAGCTTCTGCGTGCCGTCGGATGCGACTTGATGCGAGACGGTCCTGCCGGTGATGACCKCCAGTTCTTCTTTGGCGCACTGGCGGTCTCTATCAGAAAGATTTGTCCACGCCTGCGGGTCCGGCTCGCCGTGCTGATAGACCCATTCGAGGATTTGTTTGGCGCGGAAGCGTTTCATGCCGTGGCCCTCGCACCACGCGCTGACATCGCTCAGGCTCATCTCGAACAGGTGATTCTTTGGGTGATTCAAAGCCCGATCCCGTCGGCAAGGGTGGGGGGCGTGCTCTTTGCCGACACCGTCAACGGCACAGCCCCGTACATCTCGGGCGACACTACGCCSCCATCRACAGTCACCGTGCCCGTTCCAACCTCGACGCCCTCTTCTTTCATCAGCCTGCGGAGCGCAACCGGCAAGACAAACTCGATGGATTCATCGACGATGTCCCATTGTTCAATCGAGCCGCCGTGGGTGTCGATGAGCGTTTTGCAGATCTTTGCGACAAGATCCTCGGGTGCTGAAGCGCCCGCGGTAATCAGCACGCTCGTGTCGGCACCCTTTGTAAACCACCCATCCCGCAACTCGGAGGCATCGTCGAGCAGGTGCGCATCGGTCCCGACATTGCGGGCGATCTCGGTCAGGCGGACCGAGTTGGACGAGTTGCGACTCCCGACAACCAGCACCACATCAACCTCGGGCGCGATCTGGCGCACCGCGTGCTGGCGGTTGGTCGTTGCGTAACAAATGTCCGGCTCGCTCGGCTCGTGGATGTGCGGGAAGCGATCTTTGAGTACGCGGATAATCGCGCCGGCGTCATCTGTCGAGAGCGTGGTCTGGGTCAGGTAGACGAGCCGAGATTCATCTTTGACTTGGATATTTTTTGCGTGCTCGGGGGATTCGACGACCAAAGTTGCTTGCGGAGCTTCGCCTCTGGTGCCGACGACTTCCTGGTGGTTCTCGTGGCCGATCAAGAGAATCTGGTAACCCTGCCGGGCGTAGCGGACCGCTTCGGAATGCACCTTGGTCACCAGCGGGCAGGTCGCATCGATTGCTATCAAACCCCGATCGTCGGCTTGTTTGCGGATCTCCGGCGGGATGCCGTGGGCACTAAAGACCACGACCTCTCCAGACGGGACATCTTCCAGATCCTCGACGAAAACCACGCCCTGGTCCTTGAACCTGCCCACAACATGGCGGTTGTGGACGATCTCGTGGTAGACATAGGTGGTTTTATTTGGGTACAAGGCGACCACGCGATCGACGACATCAATCGCCATGCGCACGCCGGCACAGAAGCCTCTCGGGTTGGGCAAAATCAGTCGCATTGTGTCGCGGGGCCTCTGGGTGGTGTCCCATGTTAGTCTGGGCTGGGTGCCTGTCGGTTGGTACATGCTAAGTGACAGGGGAGAATATTTCACGAACCTTGTGTCAGCGTGGCATTAGGCCCGAATCCTCACGCGACGCAAGGCCACTGATCGGGTACGCTTATTGTCAGGCAGCCCAGCGGTCTTCGCAGGGAAGGGTTGCTTGAAAGTTCTTACCCCGGTCTGACGGGGAATGCCTCGGAGAGTTGCATGCAGGCCAAGCCGGTACAGATCGCGGTTATCGTTATTGGGTTGCTTGTGGGGCTTGTGGGGATCTTCTTGGCGGTGTCTGGCGGGTCGGGGCCGGATCTTGCAAACAAGAGGATATTTATTGATGTGACAACTGGTGATGCGTACGCCGTATCAACAAAAGGGCGCAGCCTCATACTCCCGTACCGGCATCCTGAGACAAATGAAAAAACATTGTTTCCAGCAAGGTTTGATGAAGAATCAGAAACATGGCACCTCAATGCAAGGTATATGGGGGCCTTGGACCGAGTCGGGAATATTTCAGACAAAATCGACCTTGAATCAGGTAAGGTTGACATCCCAGCAGACACAAAGCCCAAAGTAATCGATTAAAATTGTTCACAAAACTGGTCGTTGAACCAGATGACGATTGGAGACCAATCACAATGGCAAAGCAGCACCAAACTCGTAGCCGCGCTTTCACACTGATCGAACTGCTTGTGGTGATTGCGATCATCGCGTTGCTGATCGGAATCTTGCTGCCCGCATTGGGCGTTGCAAGATCAACAGCACGATCTCTTGTGGACCAATCTCAATTGCGATCTCTTGGGCAGGGACAGAACTTTTACGCAGCAGATAACGATGACTACTACTCGTGTGCGACTACATCCGGTTGGGCGGGTTCTGTAGGAATAAAACGGAGCTCAACTGGAGGCAACTACTACCAAGAGTACGAAGGCGCGACGAGCGCTATTACGCCAACCCAATATTATGACTTCATCAGCCCAACCATTGGTGAAGAGATCGGACTTGCCGAACAACGGGCATTCCGAATGGGAAACATCTTTAATGATTTTTCCGATCCGGCAGCTCGCGATTTTTCCGATGTCTTTCCCGGTTCCTCCGGAGGTGACCTTGACGATTTTGACGATTATATAGATCAAAACGGCGGCATTCGTCAGATCAGTTATTTGATGCCGGGCGCGTTTTCTGTTTGGGGGACGCCAAAAACTGGATTTATTCCGGGCCAAGGACTCGGCCGAGACGAGGAGCGATGGGGCAAGTTGTACGGTGGAGTACCGCTTTCATGGGGTGGACAAGAAAATGGCCAGGCATCAGCAATTGCGTCCAACGTGAAAACACCAGGAGGGTTCCGTAACCGAATGGATCAGCTCGGTTCCCCATCGAAAAAGATAGTTGTAGCGGATGGCACTCGGTATGTAGACAGAGATAAAACATTGGATTTTGATGCATCCGCAGGCACCAGAGTGTTTGGGGCATTTACATCTGGCACACCGCAGTGGACAGGAAATGTCGCATACGGTGCTAGCCACAGCCAAGGTGCGAATCTACCTCTTTCATTCCGCCATCCAAATAGCTCACTCAACGCCGCGTTCTTTGATGGTCACACGGAGAACCTGAAGCAAAAAGAGGTTTGGGCCGACATGTCGATGTGGGCACCATCCGGAAGCGTTGTTCCAAACTCAGCGGTAAGCAGCCTGACGGCCGAGGCCCAAGAGTACATCCGGGACTTGCCGGATAGTGCTGCGGGCAAAGTGCTTCCTTGACATCGCTTTGTTCTAAAGGTATTTCCCGACCGCCCGGCTCATCCCGGGCGGTTTTTGTTTCCATAGGATCAGCCATGCACACTCCACARGTTCTTGCGTATCTCGCTGCCAATGAAGCCGCCTCGATCGGGCGGCTGATGGATTGGCTCCGGATTCCCTCGGTCAGCACGGACCCGGCGTATCGGGATGATGTGGCCCGTGCCGGGCAGTGGTGCGCCGATCGGCTGACGGCTGCGGGGTTTGAKGTCGAGGTSATGCCGACGGGGACGGCGGATGCGCCGGGGCATCCGGTGGTGTTGGCTTCGWGCGGKGGRGATGMGGGGTATAGGGGGCCGCATGTGCTTTTCTATGGGCACTACGATGTTCAGCCGGCTGAGCCTTTGGATCTTTGGGACAGCGGGCCGTACGAGCCGGTGATTCGGCCCGCTGA
>NVSP01000056.1 GCA_002732755.1 Phycisphaera sp. | reverse complement strand
CTCCTCTTCTATTACTTGGACAAAACTGACAACTCGTATATTCATTGACAACAGCTTCAGACAAATAACGTTCACCTCCATAAACTCCGCCATTGAGAAACATTTGCATCATTGCTGCCAAATCATGTGCGTTACTAAACACTCCCGCATGGCCTCCTACTCCATCTGTCATGGCTGCTCCCATATCGTGAACATATCCGTGAACAGTCTGATATCGAAAATATGTGTCTACTTCTGTTGGCGCTATGCGCGAGATATGAACAGTTCGATCTGTGTCGCGGTGACGGCTTCGCCCGTGCGGAAGATCACCGCGCCGGCGGGGTGGTCGTTGACGACATCTTCGACCCTTGCCGCTGCCGACTCTTGCAGTTCGCCCGATGTCTGGCGGTCGTAGCGGAAGGTCGGCCCCTTGATCGTGCCCAGCCTTGCCTGCACGACCTGCACGAGCGCCGGCGCGATGCCCGCCTGCGATGCCATCTCGCCGGCGGCTCGTTCGAGCTGGTTCTTATCGTCGCCGTTGATAGCGCCCGATGCGATGACGCTGCGCCTTGCCGAGGGGAAGGCGAGCTGGATGTTCTCGCCGAGGGATTCGTTCTCGCGTCTGTAGGTCTCGGTGTCGAGTATGGGCCTGCGTTCGAGCTGCCTTTTGAGCGAGGCGAGCCGGGTTTGCCAGTCTTGCAAGGGCTGACCGTTTGTATCGACGAGCGTCTTGAGTTCTGCGAAGGCTTCTGTTCCGATCGCAAACTCTCGCCGCAAGTCGGTGTCAACATCTTCGACGGTGGCGGCATCTGCGATCTGTGTCGGCAATCTTTCCAGCGAAGTCAGGATCTCGGCGATCATCACCTCATCCGGGATATAGACCCTCGGCACGCGCTGACGCGCCTGCGCCCTAGCCATCCGCGTCGCTTCCTCATCCATCAACTGCACCGGCACACGCGCCAGAACCGTGCGCTTGGCGGTGTCATCAACCGCGAGCATCGGCTCGGTCGAGGCCCACCACGCGGTCGTCGCGCTCAACGCGGTGAAGACCACGACGATCAGCGCCGCCCAGCCGAGGTTCGGCGAATTCGACAGCTTGTTGACAAGCCCGCCGAGCGTCAGCGTCTCGCGGCGGATCGCGAGCTTGCGCCGGCCCCGGCTGCTCTTACTGCTCGATTTGTTCGTGTCTTTTGCCATGCGGATGTGCTATTGCGCCTTGGTGCTGGGTCGTTAGTGGTGTGGCCCGTCGGAGTGATACGCCTCGATGATCTGCTGCACAAGCGGGTGCCGGACAACATCGGTGTTTTGAAGCCGGATAATCGAGGTTCCGGGCACATCCTTGAACCGCCGGGCCGCGTCGACCAGCCCGCTGTGCGCGGGGTTGTTCAGGTCGATCTGCGTTGTATCGCCCGTGATAATCATCTTTGACCCGTGACCGAGCCGGGTCAGGAACATCTTCATCTGCGAAGCGGTGGTGTTCTGCGCCTCATCAAGAATCACGACCGCGTGGTTGAGTGTTCGGCCGCGCATGTACGCCAGCGGCGCGATCTCAAGAATGTCCGTTTCTATAAACCGGCGGATCGTGTCAAAGTCCAGCATGTCGTGCAGCGCATCGAGCAGCGGCCGCAGGTACGGGTGAATCTTCGCTTCCAAATCGCCCGGCAAAAACCCCAGCTTCTCGCCCGCTTCGACCGCGGGACGCACCAGCATGATCTTGCGGACCTGGTCTTGCTTTAAGAGATGCACCGCGCAGGCGACCGCGAGGTACGTTTTGCCCGTGCCCGCAGGCCCCGAGCCGAACACCAGATCGTTCTTGCGGATCGCTTCTATATATGTGCGCTGGTTGTCCGTGCGTGGACGGATGCGCCGGCCCGCGGAATAGACCTGCAGGTCGCCTTCCCACGACACGTTGCGGACGACCTCTTCATCGTGCGCGGTGATGTGGATCGCCTGACCAGCGGTCTCGTCGGCGATCAGGTCCTTCACCTCGCCCATCTGGCACTGGTGACCCTTGGCGGTCAGCTCGACCATCCGGTCCAGCACCGCCTTTGCGATGCACACCGGCTCTTCGGCGCCCTGCACCTGCACCACACCGTCGCGGGCAGCGATGTTCACGCCGACCGACTCGCGGACGAGTTTCAGATTCGCATCAGCCGGCCCCGCAAAGTGGAGCCAATCACCGACGACCGGAATACGGACAGTGATTTCCAACTCAGACCTCCTCCCGAGCCGACAAGGCTTGGCATGGACCGACCCAGTTCCCAAAATCGTACCCGCTTTCGGCTCTCGTTGGTCAAATCCGGCAAACAACCCGAGATTACTGGTTTATGCCCTAAATGGGTGTGCCCGTGGCTCGTGGTCGCCGTGGTTGGGCTGCTTGCTGGGTGTTCGGGGCCGGCCAAGCCGCCAAGGCCGTATGTGGGGGAGCTTCCGATGGTGGTCATGGCGGATTGGGACGACATCGTCGCCGCCATGAGCCGGAGTCGGCTGCGCACCGAATCCATCCGGGTCACCCATACCACGACCGGCTCGGGCGAAGTYGGCTCGGTCGCGCGCTACGAGATGATCTCGATCCGCGATGATGACATCTGGGTCGAACTCAAGACGCTCCAAGACTGGCCCTCAAAAGACGGCCCCGTCCCGATCGAGATCTCCATCGGCTCGCTTGTCCAAGAAAACGATGCGTACAACCGCATCGTCGTCGGCGAGATCTCGCGCCACCTGCGGGCGCTCGCAGGCAAAGACATCGCGCCCCCGACGGACTAGAGCACTTGATTTGTGCCACTGACCCGTCTTCGGGTCAGTGCTCTTGTCCATCTCGATAAAGAAGCACTGACCTGAAGACAGGTCAGTGGCACGGGGTCGCGGACAAGGAGGCTCCCTTCCTCACGGAAGGGGCTCGTTGAAATCAGAACGCAGTAACGCTAGGCAAGGTGACGACCATCGTCGTGCCTCGGTCCCAGACCGATTCGACATCGATCTCGCCGCCAAGTAATCGGACCGCGTGCTTGACGATGGCGAGCCCGAGGCCCGTGCCCCGCTGGGAGCCGGTGCGTGCGGGATCGACCTGGTAGAAGCGCTCAAAGATCCGCTGCTGCTGAGAGAGTGGGATGCCCGGCCCGTGGTCGGTGACTCTGATCCGGCATGAGTCGGTGTCGGGAACTTTGACAATGCTGACATTGACGGTGGTTCCTTCTGCGGTGAACTTGGCCGCGTTTTCGAGCAGGTTCTTGACGATCAATACGAGCAGCCGTTTGTCGGTGCAGATGGTCTCAACCGATGGATCAATGTCGAATCCGAGCTCAACCTTGCGTCTCTGGCACAACTCGTAGAGCAATTGCGAAAGCTCCGCTGCCAGGTCTTGCAGGTTGATGGGCTTGGCATCGATAGCCATCGCTTCGGATTCGAGCTTGGACAGGTCGAGCAGATCGCTGACCATGTCTTCGAGGCGGTTGACATGCGCTTCGATCATGCCGACGAGTTTGGTGCGCATCGGTTCGTCGTCGATCGCCAGCGTGAGCGTCTCGGCTGCGCCCTTGATCGCTGCGATCGGTGTGCGGAGTTCGTGCGATGCGTTGGCGACGAAGTCCGTTTTGAGCTGGAGCGCGCCGTCGAGTTCGGTGATGTCGCGGAGCGTGGCGACCACGCCCGCCCGAGTTTCGGTGCTCAGGGGCACGATCGAGACATCGCAGACTTTGACTCCGCCGGGTGTTGGCAGTCTGACCGAGCCTCGCCACTTTTGGCCGCGCCTGCCGCGCGAGATGCGGTCGAGCAGCTCAGCCTTGGTCACGACCTCTTCGACATGCCGACCCGCCAGCGGCCCAGCCAGCCCGAGCATGTCCGAAGCGTGGGTGTTTGCGAGCACGACCACGCCCTCGGGTGAGACGGCAATGACCGGATCGCCGATCGCTTCGACGAGCTCGTTGAGTTCTGCGAGCTTTGGATTGGGCGCAGGCGATGCGGATTGGTTGGCGGGTTCGGGCACCGAATGCGCCGAGAGTCCCGTCGCCAGAAAGCCAGCAAGCGCGACGCAGGCCCACGCAAGGGTCGTGCCCGCAAACAGCCCAGCGGCCCAGCCGGGCCAGCCCAGTGCAACAGCGATCGTGGCTCCCAGCAGCGACGCCAGCGCAAGAGCGCTGCTGATCTGCCAGAGTTCGTGCTTTCCGATGCGTGCCATGTGGACTGCTTCTGTGTCTATTGACCAATAGGTTCTGWTTGGTGGGTCGCAAATTAACGAGCCTCTTCCGTGAGGAAGGGGACAAAGGCGTTTGGGAAGAGGCTCTCTCGCTCACGCGAGGGGCTCGTTCCGATCCGTCAACCAGAGCCTAGTCGGTTGGCTCAACGATCCGGTAGCCGACGCCTCTGACGGTCTGGATCATCGAGCCATGTTTACCGAGCTTTCTGCGGATGGCAGCGACATGGACATCGATCGTCCTCTCTGTGACGGTGATGCCCGGCCCGATGGCGTTTGAGATCAAACCCCGGCGAGACAGCACCCGGTTCGGCCCCGCCATCAGGCTCGCGAGCAGGCGAAACTCGGTAAGTGTCAGCCTGATGCTCGACTCGTTGACCCTGGCTTCGTGCTCGTCGGTGTTGAGGTGTACGGGGCCGAGTTCGAGGATCGAGCCTGTGCCAGCGTGTTTGGACGACCGCCGAAGCGCCCCATCGACCCGCGCCAGGAGCACGCTCACGGAGAAGGGCTTGGTGACATAGTCGTCCGCGCCCGCGTCAAGGCCGCGGATCTGATCCTCGTCGGTTGCCTTGGCGGTGAGAAAGATGATGGGGATGGCTGCGGTGGATTCGTCGGCTTTGAGGCGGGTCGCGACCTCGATGCCGTCCATCTCTGGGAGCATGACATCGAGAATGATGAGATCGGGCTGTTTCTTGGCGACTGCGTTGAGCGCGCCTTGGCCTGTGTGAACGACCTCAGATGTGTGGCCCGAGATGTTCAGGTTGTACCTGAGCAGCTCCGCCAGATCGAGTTCGTCTTCGACGACGAGGATGTGTCGGTTCTCGTTCATCTGCCGACCCCTGGTAAAGACCCACCTGTTTAGGGCTATTGTGTGCCCGGAATTTGAATCAGGCTCTGTCGTTCTCAACGGCGATAGCGTAGGGGCACTGGCGGCGTACTCCAAGCCAGAACCCGCATTACAAGGGCCTCTTTACAATGCCTTGACGGAGCACCGGCGAAAGGGTCTTACAGAAAATCCGAGATTGCGCTCAACTGACAGGTTTGCGCTTGCGTTTTTTGTCTGCTCGTCAGCCAGAAACCCGATGCCTAGTGTTCAAGGTAATCGGGCGCTGGAGGCATCCGATTTCCTCTTTGCCTTGCGGGGCTGACTCGCAAGGATTCACGAGGAATATGAGTTGCAAGAGCATGAGGCTCTTGCGGGTTCAGGCTCATGGCAGGATGCCGGGTTTGGACAAGAGGGCAGCGAGCCGCGTGGTTTGCTGGCCGCGTGGTGTCGGTGCTGCACGAGGATCGGGCAGTCTGGCCGGGTCAGAGAATAGAGCCGGTTTATTCAAGTAAATCGGGCCTATGATCCGCTGATAGAAGATGTCAGAACATGCAGTATTTTGTTTTCGTAACCTGCATGCGGGTAAAAAAGAGACTGATGCGACGCCGTGTGAGCGCCGCGAACAACCCGTATGGTGAGGCTAAGAACCTGCGACGAGCAATAGCGTCACGTCGCGCGACACGTAGCAAGGAGTGGCACGTCATGAGTCAAAAGATTCGTCTACTTATGTTGGCAGGTACCGCAATCGCGGCATCCTCAGTAAACGCACAAAGCCTCGATCAGACCCGCGAGTATGCGGCAGAGGTTCTCGCTGATGCGCAGCAGCGCACCAGCCTCTTGGGCAGTTCCGCCCATCACGCCAACTTTGGCCTGACCTCAGCCGATGGCACTTCCACGCTGAACATCAGCGGTGCACATCAAGCCCGGTACACATTCACCTTCCGTGATGACAACAACGGCGCTCAGGATGAGATCGAAACCGGTTTCTCGAATGGGCACACGCTGGTTCAGCTCGACGGTTCGGTTGTCAGCCCTGACACCACCTACGAGCTTCAGTTGTACGTCGACGCATCCGGTGGTTTCGTCCTCCGCAACGCCTTCATCGGACACAACTTTGGCAACGGTACCAGCGGCATGGTCGGCCAGATGGTCGCACCCGTCACCCGCGAATCTATGCAGGATGACAACTTCCGCAACCAGCGCATCGAGCGCTCGATTGTGGACCAGGTCTTTGGTGCAGGTGTCCTCCAGGGTGCTGCCCTGAGTCACACCGACGATGCCAACTCGTGGCGCGTCACCGCTGGGTTCCATGACGGTGCAGCCACCGCCAATACAGCATACAACAGCGCTGCCGAGAGCGAATGGGCCTTCACCGTTCGCGGCGACTTCGCTGTCGAGGGCACGGTTGATCCGTTCTATGGCAACCTCCGTAACTTCGGCACCGGTGGCGACGACGCCATGATCGTCGGTGGCTACTTCCATGTTCAGCAGAGCAATGACCCAACCACAACGCTGATCCAGGGTGGTGCTGACTTCCTYATGGCRAGCAAAGACGGMTGGAATGTCTACGCTGCCGGTCACCTCCGCAGCTTCGATCCGGGCGGCRSYGCCGAYGAGTTCCTCGATATGGGCCTGAACCTTCAGGGCGGTATGTTCATCAACGAGCAGAACGAACTCTTCGCYGGYTGGGACATGGTTATCCCTGACGATGACCGCGGGGCAACTGCTGACCCGTTCAACACCGTCACCGTTGGTATCAACCACTTCCCGTTTGTCGGCAGCCAGGCTGTCAAGATCTCGGGTGCGTTGATCATCTTCGTCGATGCGACCACCGACAGCGGCGGACTCGTCGGCCAGATGACCAACGCCGGCCTGCTGACCGACACCGAAGGCGGCCAGGTTTCGCTCATGGGTCAGGCTCAGGTCACATTCTGATCTGTTCCAAAGATCTGATTCTCTGATACACACACGGACCGGCTCGAAAGGGCCGGTCCGTTCTTTTGTGTATAACCAACGGAATGCGGAATGCCGCGATCACATGCGGTCGATCGTCTGGATACCCAAACAATCCAGCCCGTCGGCGAGCACGCGTGAGGTCAGGTCGCACAGCCGAAGCCTGCTAAGCCTGATCGACTCATCCTCGGCGCGGAGCACCTGGCAGTGCTCAAAGAACCGGCTAAACGAGCCTGCGAGTTCGTAGAGGTAGCCACACATCCGGTGCGGCTCGAGCGTCCGCGCGACCGTCGCGACCGTCGATGGATACCGAAGCAGCGCCAGCGCCAGCGTTTTCTCTTCCGGTTCACGGATCAGAAGCTCGGCGGACTCGAAGCCYGTTGCGATGCCTTGATCCTGCGCCTTGCGAAAGATGCTGCGGATACGGACATACGCGAACAGCAAATACGGCCCGGTGTTGCCCTCGAACGCGAGCATCCGGTCCCAGTCGAAGACATAGTCCTTGATCCGGTCGCTGGAAAGATCCGCGTACTTGAGAGCCGCGACCGCGACGGTCTCGGCGATGCGTGCGCGTTCGGCGGTGCTCAGGTCCGGGTTCTTTTCTTCTGAGATCACCGCGGCGCGTTGGATCGCCTCGTCGATCACATCGCTGAGCTTGACATTCTCGCCAGATCGCGTTTTGAACGGCCTGCCGTCGTCGCCAAGCACCATCCCAAACGGGGCGTGCTCGAGCGTTGAGTCTTCATCCGCACCGATTTTGCGTGCAAGCCCCGCGCGCTTGGCCGTCGCARAGACTTGCTTAAAGTGCAGCGCCTGCCTCGCATCGACGCAATACACCACCCGGTCCGCGCCGAGTTCTTGCACGCGCTTGCGCACGGCTGCGAGGTCGGTCGTGGCGTAGAGGTAGCCGCCGTCGCTCTTGCAAACGAGCGTCGGGTCAAGCCCCTCGTTGCGCACGATCAGGGCACCGTCGTCTTCTTCAGCGATATTCTTTTTGGTGAGCAATTCGATGATGCCGGAGAGTTGTTCGCGGAAGCTCGATTCGCCCGCGGTGGCTTCTTGGGTGATGTCCGTGTGCAGCCGCTTGCATGTCTCCATGCACGCCGTCATGGTGACATCGTACAATCGCTGCCAGATGGCGACGGTTTCTTCATCGCTGGATTGCAGCTTGATGAGTGTTTTCTTCGCATTTTCAAGGTTCTTTGTCGCCCCGTCGATCTGAGCCGACAGCTCGGCCTCGATCTTTGGGCCGAGTTGAAATCGTTCGGCGGCCTTCATACCTTTGATGTCGGGCGAGCTTTCTTCTTTTGCTATTTTATAGAGTCGATCGAGATCGTCAAGCGTCACGCTCTGCATGTCGAGCCGACCCGCCGCGACTTCGCCCTGGAGTTTCGCCGTTACCATCGCGATGGGCAGGCCCCAGTCGCCGACATGGTTTTGCATGATGACTGTGTGCCCCATCTTGGCGAGCGTGCGCGCCATCACATCGCCGATGACGGTCGAGCGTAGGTGGCCGATGTGCATCTGTTTGGCGAGGTTCACGCCGCAGACATCGACGACGATCGTCTGCTGCGCCTCAGCCTTGACACCAAGCCCCGGTCGATCAAGTTCGGTGACAAGTTTGGCAAGCGCTTCGGGCCGGAGCCGARCRTTGATGAACCCGGGCCCGGCGATTGATTCCTCGTTGACCGGCTCGGCGAGGTCGCCAAGTTCTAAGTTGTCCGCAATCTTGTCTGCGACCTCGCGCGGCTTCATCCCGAGACGCTTGGCAAGCGACATCGCAGCGTTGGATTGGTAGTCGCCAAACTTGGGGTTCTTGCTCGGCGTAATCAGCGGATCGATCGTGTCCGCGTCGAGTTGATCCGGGAACGCCTTGCAGATCGCGGCGACAAACCGCTCGCTCAGCATCTCAACCGGGTCCAGCCTCTGTGTTGCGTTGGTCGTCGTCATAGTGCTGCGATCCTAGCGGCGTAAGTGCGCCGAGCCGACGCTCGAGTGTGTCGATCACGCCGATCAGCGAGGTCCCCGATGTCAGCGCCTGCGGGTCGTCGATCAGGATTGTGCGCCCRAGCCGGACCGCCCGCAGGTCAAGCCCCGCCATGATGCCAAGGTCCGCGTCGGTCAGTATCTGCGTTTCGTTTGCCGAAGTTGCGCCGAGTTGACGCGGCCTGATAAAGACGATCACGCCCGGGTCGATCGCCAGAATATCCTCGGCGTCGAGCGGCATGTACGGCTTGCCGTCGGTGATCGCGGGCGAATACCCGAGCCGCTCGATGATCTCCTGATGCGCCGAGCCCGGCCCGAGCACATCAACAGTGGGGGAGGTGAACATCACCACCAGCACACTACCAAGATCGCTCTTCGCTTGTTCTCTTTGCCTGATCGCTTTCTCGAACCGATCGGAAAGCCCATTGCCCGGCGCAAACTCGGTTTCGAGCAGACGCGCAGATGCAAGGATGTCATCGAGCGCGAGTGTTGAGATGTTGAGTATTGCAAAATCTGACRAATCAGAAAATTCTCGTAACCGCGATGGTAATGGCTGGTTTTCGGTCTGCACGATGACATGTGTTGGGTTCAGAACGAGAAGTTTTTCGTAGTCGATCCCCGCTTGGTCACCAACGGGCGGGACCGATGGATCAAGCGCGGTGTCGTAGTTGTGCCGACCGACGATCAAGTGTTGCAGATCAAGACCGATCAGGATGTCGGCAGCGGCCGGGCTGATCGCGATGATGCGTGTGCCAACAGTCTCCGGTTGTTCCGGAGTTTCGTTGGAGCAACTCGCAAGAGCAAAGCACGAAATGAGCAGAAGGGTTCCAACTATGCTGTGCCACGGCTGTGTCAGCCGTGCCTTGATAGAAGCGGCGACGCATGAACACGGCTGACACAGCCGTGGCACAAGATGGTGGGTGATGCGGCGCATGGCAAGAGTTTACGCGCCGAATTCTGCGGCGATGCACCGGCCAAGTTCGGCGAGCCGATCCGGGCCGTGWAGCACCGCGGCCCAGGTCCGGTCGGTTCTGAGTCTGTATTCGTTAGCCCGCTGCTGCATCATGTCAGCCGATGTGCTGAAATCGGTCAGTTGTTGTGCGTGGGTTTGCCGCAGTGTTTCGAGCAAGGCTTGCAATTGGCGGTATCTGGCGTTGCGTTCGATGCTGCGCGGCGGGAGCGTTTGGATGTCGGCGACCATCTCGTGTTTTTGAGTCTGCATCTCGTGTTCACCGAGTAGCGCCGGTTCGTGCCGGGCGTGGTGCGCGTGCCAGCGCGCTTGTCTCGCTTCAATTTGGCTGACGATGCCCTGGTCGTCAAACTTCATAAGCAGCGTCGCGGTTGCGGTTGTAAATGGCGAGAGTTGCTCGCCCATGATTGGCGTGAGCCATTGGTCGTTTATGGGTTCGTAGTCTCTGCCGCCGGTGCCGTGGATGAAGATGTCGCAGCCGGCAAGGCGCATCATCCCGGTCATGAGCAGGCCGCCGGGCAGGAGTTGCTCGTCGCCGGGTGCATCGCTTGCCCTTGCGCGCTTGCGCCGGCCGCGCTCGTCGATTCGCCAGAGCGGGAGTTCTTCGTTTGCAAGTGAAACCTGAGCAATACCAGAGTCTGGTGTGGCATCCACCGCATCGTTGAACGCGCCGGCGAACCCGCCGGGATCGTTGGCGGCAAGCGTGCGGATCTCGTCGAACAACGCCGTACCCACAAACTGGCTCGGGTAGACAATCGTGGGCGTAGGTGCGACATCTTTGAGCAGGTCAAAGTTTGCTCGCGTGACCTGCCTCGCTGCGGATGCTTCGCCGCTGTGCGCAGCGAGCGCCGCATGGATCGCATCCAGTCTCGCCGCGATCTCGGGGGTGGCGGCCTCGACTCCCTCGCCAAACGAAACCGCCTCGGGCACGACCGCTTCCATGATCCCCGTGGGTTTTTTGACGCCCCGCTTGTCCGGCGGCACAAAGTCCATGACCATGTCGCGCATCGGCCCGCCTTTGGCTCGCACGGGCACACGCATCGAGAGCGCATCGTTCGTGTCCATGTCAACCACGAGCCAGACAAGCTGCGCGCCGGTCTTGTCTGCGAGCGCTTTGGCTGCGAAAAACTTGGCCAGTATCCCCGGATGCCAGAGCTGCGCCTGATGGCCGGTCATTACGATCGGCTTATCGATTGAAAGCCCGAGCTGCTCGCGAAACCGTTTGGTGCGAGCGTTCTGGTTTGGTTTTGTGATGAGCTGCGCCCACGTCTTCGCTGCCGGTTCGAGCGTTATGTCGCACGAGCTTGTGGCAGCCGATGTATTCACGAACCGCAACATTCCTTTTCAATGACATCGGCTGTTGCTTCTTTGGGCAGCCTGCTGGCGCACCGTTGGAGTTCGCAGTGCAGCACGCGCCGGTAGTGCGCAAGCCGGATGTCGCGGTCGTCCAAAGGTCCGCCGAAGCTGCGCGTCAGGTCGTTGTAGATCAGCTTGATCGGGATCTCTTCGATCGAAAGCCCGGCGGCAACCGCCTGCACCCAGAACTGCATCGGGAATGCGTACCCGTTTTCTTCGAGCCGCATGCCCGCAAGTGCGCCSACGCGGTAYGCCTTGAAGCCGCAGAACGCRTCGGTGAGYKWRAGCCCGAGCCGGGTGTTGAGCTCGGTGGTGATGATGCCGTTGACCGCCCGGCGCTCGGGTGGCGGCGAACCGATCGAGTCCTGCTCGCTCAACGGGATGAGGTACCGCGAGCCGCTGATAATGTCCGCGCGGTTCTCGTGGATCGCTTCAAGAAAATCCGGGATCGATGCCGGCTCGTGTTGTTCGTCGCAGTCCATCGTGATGACCCAGTCGAACCCGTCGACCGCCGCCCATCGGAACGCATCGAGCAGCGAGTGCCCATAGCCCCGGTTGGTCGAGTGACGGATCACCTCGACGGGGAAGTTTGCCAAGAGCTGCGGCGTGGCGTCGGTCGAGCCGTCGTCGATCACAAGGATGTGCTCAGCGTGCTCGCGCACACGCTCGAGAACGCTGGCGACATACTTCTGCTCGTTGTAGACAGGGATAGCCACCAAGGTACGCATCGCCAACTCTCCTTACCCAAAGTCCACCGGCAGGGCCACGCCGGGTCCGGGCAGACCGGCCACACTGTATGTGTGCCGATGCCCCCGGGTAGCCAACCCCCGATCACGAGGGATGCTTCCTGTGGAAAGCACAAATAGTGTTTGAACCAGCAGATACCACGAGTAAGCCGCTGTGGGAACCGCTGAAGGCGGTTTATCGATGGGTGGTTCTATCTGCCGCTGAGATTTGGGTTCCGTGAAACCGATCAGTAGAATCGAGGTGAATGTGTAACATAGGAATTGGTACAACTATTGGGGGCAGGTCACAACCGAGCAATGGCTTCTTGGCGGGGTATTCAAACAATGGCAATCTTCGGTAGAAAAACGGCAACAAAATAACCCAACTTGGGTTTATCCCGAATCCGGTTTATAAAGGGCGCCGATGTGCTGTCACATAGGAGGCGTTCTTGACTAAGAAATCTGTCTTCACCAAACGATATTGCCTCTTTCTCGATGGCATCATCGCTGCCCGTCGGTGCGCCGCTCTCACCCAGCAGCAGCTTGCTGACCGTCTTGGACGCCCACAGTCCTATGTCTCAAAGTATGAACGCGGCGAACGACGTCTCGATGTACTGGAATTCGTGGATATCGCTGATGCTCTCGATGTCAATCCCTGCCTCATGCTCAATGCGTTGCGCAAAGGGGGGAGCTCGCGATGAAAACGACAGCCGATGTGCTCGCCCTCGCAGGGGGACATCTGAACGAACTCTCGGGGCACACATTCGATTTGCTGAATGTCTCGAAACCAATCTCCCCCGCTGCTGCGGTTAATCTTGCAAAGATCATCTCGAAGCTCTCTCCACTGCTCGGGAATCTCATCGAATTTAATGTTGTCGAGTTTCTCAATGCCCAAGCGGAATACCATGGGCTTGGAACTTGGAAACGACAAGACCCTGGTTTTCCAGACACAACATTCGAAGGTAGCATCACGCCAACCGCTGGCTTTGAGATTAAGGCGTGGTTCCCATTGGCCACAGAGATTACCGCCCGATTCAAGGACAGCCAAAATCACTTTCTAAACGATCAGACAAATGTGTGCATGCTCGCCTGGTTGCCAGATCATCTAATCTACGGAAAGCCAGAAATCGTAGATGTGTGCATCATTTCTGGCGGATCGGTGGCAAAGGCGAGGGACGACCACTACCACAACCCCCCGGACTATCTCGTGCTAGAACCCGAAGACACCACAGCTAGACCGAGTAATCTCCAACAAACCAACACCAATGGCTACAAGTGGCAGAGCACAGATTCGGAGGAGTTGGCGGAGGCCCAAAAGATCGTTAAAAATTGGGGAACGGAAGGAAAGCAGTACAAGCCAACGCCTGAATACCAAGCTCAGCTCCGCG
>NVSP01000055.1 GCA_002732755.1 Phycisphaera sp. | reverse complement strand
TCCCTAGAAAATACGAAGAGCACTGACCTGCGGACAGGTCAGTGGCACGGGGATCCGCTATGCGTGAAATGAAAATGCCCTAGACAACCTGCTTAGACAACCCGGCGGCCCGCGGCCCACACTCCCAGCACCGGATTCGCGCCGAACTCAAAGGCAAGCTCGCGATCATCGGTCATGTCGAGCAAAATCAGATCCGCCCGCTGGCCGACTGCGATCGTGCCACGGTCTGTGAGCCCGAGCAATTGGGCGGGCGTTCGGGTAGCGGCGATCATCGCTTCAGATGGGAGCAAGTCGAGATTTCTGACCGAGGTTGCGACCACCATCGGCATGGAAAAACAGGGGGCGCTACCCGGATTGTAGTTGCTGGCGATCGCGAGCTTGCCGCCGGCATCGAGGAAGCCCCGGCCATCGGCGAATCGGTTGTCGAGGTGGAGGCCGCAGATAGGCAGCATGACACCAAAGCAAGCCGACTTTGCGAGCAGGGCTAGATGTTCGGGCGCAGTGGCTTCAAGATGGTCCACGCTCATGTAGCCTCGCTCGATGGCTGCCGGGATCATGCCGAGGTCGTTGAACTGGTCCGCGTGGACACGGATGGGGTGGCCCGCGGTCTGGGCAGCGTCAAAGAGCCGGAGCGTTTCATCGAGTGTCCACGAACCCTTTTCGCAGTACGCGTCGATGGTGATACCCGGGAAGTTTTTGGTGATTTCTGGGAGTGTTTCGTTGATGGTGTACGACACGAAGTCGCTGATCGCCGGGTCTTTGGCGTGGCCGATGCACGCGGTGGGCACTGCGGTCCCGGGCCAGGCGCAGCTTGCCTCACTGATCGCTTCGAGCATTTTGATTTCGTCGTGCGTCGATAGGCCGTAACCGGATTTGACCTCTGCGGTGAGTGTCCCGGTTTGTTTCATCTTGTCGAGGCGATAGAGCAACGCATCGCGCAGGTCCTCCCGGCTTGTTTCGCGGACCGCTCGGACCGTGGACATAATCCCGCCGCCGGCAGCGAGGAGATCGAGATAGCTCGTGCCCCTGAGTTTCTGTTCCCACTCGGCGAGCCTGCTGCCGGCCCAGCAGGCGTGCGTGTGGCAGTCAACAAACGCGGGCATGAGCACCCGGCCCGCTGCATCGAAGGGCTGGGCTTGGTGGCTTTCGATGTCTTGCCCGATCGCCACGATCGAGCCGTTCTGAATCAGAACGTCGGCGGACCCGAGAGCACCAAGATCAGACGAAGATTCGCCGGTCATGGTCAGGATACGGGCGTTTGAGATCAGCACATCGTTCAAGAGCTACTCCTGGGTCTGGCCCCGGGTCTGGATGCGAAGCCTTTGAGGAATGTCAGCAGAAGATGGGCCGCGATTCGTGCGGTCCTGCCCTCATGATCCTTGGGCGGGCAGAGTTCCATGATGTCAAAGCAGCGGATTTTTTCGTTGGCACCGGCGGCGAAGACCCATTGTGCAATATCCGAAACCGCAAGACCCATCGGGTTCTGGGCGCTTACCCCCGGCGCGGCGGCTGCATCGATCACGTCCATATCGAGACTGAAAAAGATGTTTTCGCCCGGCCATTCGTCATGGGAAAGGAGCGCATCGACCCTGCCGCCGTGGCTGTGGAACCATCGGGTGTGTTCACGGCTGTTGACCATCGGGTTGAGCCCGATGACATCGAGTCGCTTGACGCCGCATTGTTCTATGAGCCTGCGAAACGGCATGCCGGAACCCTCTTCATCGCGTACATCAAGGTGCGCATCGAGATAGATGCCGTTCATGGCTTCATACCGTTCTGCGGTTGCTCGGACAAACGGGAAGGTGAGATCGTGGCCGCCGCCGATCATGATCGGAAAGAGCCCGGCGTCGATCAGTTCACCGGCGGCGTGTGTAACTCTGCGGTGTGTTTCGGTGAGGTCGGCGCCGGTGACGACATCGCCCGCGTCGTAGACCCCGGGCCAGACCCAATCGTCCGGCTCGCTCGTGCCATAGCGGGTAATCGCTACGCGGATCGCATCGGGTCCTTGCGCAGCGCCGGGGTTGCCGTGGTTGAGCGCGACCCCGGTATCGTCGGGCACCCCGAGGAGGGCGACCGTGCATCCCTCGGGCGAATCCGTCTTGATGAGCGAGCCGAACCGCCCCGACTGGGTCTTAGGCCACTGCATGCGTCTGGTGTGCTGGATTTCCATACGCCCAGTCTACCCGGTCGTGCCGCTTGGGTGGGCGTCGAGAATCGTAGCAAGATTGTCCCCTGTGGACTCCAGAATCTGCTCAGCGTCGGCCCGGGGTAGGTCCTTGCGGTGCATGACCACCGCGACTTTCACGCGGTCACCCGCATCGGCAAGAAGCGCAAGGGATTGTGCGCGGTCAAGACCGGTCAATTGCGCAACAACACGGGCCGCCCTGTCGAGGAGTTTGTCGTTGGTCGGCTTCATGTCCACCATGAGATTGTCGTAGACGCGGCCGGCTTGGATCATGAGCGTGGTCGAGATCGTGTTGAGCACCATCTTGGTTGCGGTGCCCGCTTTCATCCGGGTCGAGCCTGTCAACACTTCGGGGCCGGTTTCAACAACAATGAGGTGCTTGCAATCACGCGGCTGTTCGATCGGTGTACAGGTGAGCATCGCTGTGGTGATGCCCGGCGCGAGGCGTTCTGCGATCGCAAAGGCGCCCAACACATAAGGCGTCGTCCCGCCGGCGGCAATCCCAACCAGCGTGTCGTGTGGTGTGAGATTTAGATCGATGAGTTCCTGCTCCGCGCCGTCGAGATGGTCTTCTTTAGATTCGCTTGATATTCGGAGCGATCTGTCGCCCCCCGCAATGATGCCCACGACCTTGCCCGGGTCAACGCAAAATGTCGGGGGCGCTTCGGACGCATCGAGGACACCGAGCCTGCCGGAGGTGCCCGCGCCGAGATAGATCAACCTGCCATCGGCGCAGAAGCCGGGCGCTGCTGATTCGATGAGATCGCAGATCTGAGTTGACGCCTCGACAACCGCAGCAGCGATTGTTGTATCTTCATCGCTGATGAGCTTGACACAATCAGCAATCGAAAAAGCGTGCAAACCCGCAGATGCCTGGTTCGTGTGCTCTGTTCGGATGTGCGACCGGTCGGCGGGGATATCAGGCATGGCTCAGTGTATCTGGCCCCGATGGAAAGCACCACGATCCAGAGACGATCGGCTTGCAAACGCCGGTGACGCCAGCCAGCCCGATGGGGACAGCATCCATGCAAAGTGCCCCAAGAACCGCAAACGCGACGGCTTCGCGTGCCTCGGGTTCGACTCCAGCGTCGGCAAGATCCACGACGGGGATGGGAGAGTGCACGCGGATGCGGGACATGAGGTGTTCGTTGCGAACTGAGCCACCCGCGCAGAGCAACTCGTCGCAATCGGTTGCTGCCTCTGCGATCAGCCGAGCGATGACATCGCAACATGTGGCCAGGAGGTCCGCCGTGCTGTGTTCACCGAGATCAAAGAGCCGATCGTCGCTGGAACCAAGAGATCTGTGGCCCACACCGGTATTTGGGCATTGGTCCATGAGCGATTGCACGAGCGATTCGATTGGTGATCCGGTTGAAGCCCGTTCGCCGTTGTCATCGAATGATGAGTGTGTTCGCGTGCGCATGATGCCGTCGAGCCAATGGTTGCACGGGCACAGGTCGTAGCCGCGAATGAAATCGGTTTCGATTTCTGACTCTGGCAGCGCGGGGAGAAGCGTGGCATTGCAGAATCCGCCGAGGTTGATGATGGCGCGTCGTTTCGTTGGATGCCCAAAGAGGACCGCGTCGGCGATTGGTGTGAGCGGGGCACCCTGCCCGCCCAAGGCGAGGTCCGCGCGCCGCAGGTCGTACACCACCGGCACGCCAAGCTTGGAAACGATCGGCCATGGGTTGAGAAGTTGCCATGTCAGAGGTGGATTGTGAAAAATGGTTTGGCCGTGGATGACCGCAAGGTCAATTTTTTCAGACCCGATGCACGCTGCGATCGACTCGGCGATGAGTTTGCCGAAATCGTTTTCTATCGTTGCGATCGAGCTTGGCGCTGTTGCGGTGTTGTTTGCAAGCAACCGGAGACTGTCCGCGAGATCGCCGAGCGGAAACGATTGAAAGGCGGTGGGAACTGCAGAGATGCCAAGGCCCTTGCCGGCGATCTTGACCACCGCGATATCGATCGCGTCGATGCTTGTGCCAGTCATGACGCCGACGATGGTGCGCTCGTGCGTCATCTTGATTGGTCCCCGCCAGAAATGTTTAGGTTCCGGTAGTAGCTGCTGCTTGCAACAAGCCCGGCCTCTCGTGATCTGAGCAACCAGAGCGATTCGTGCTCAGCGATCAGGTCGTCGAGACCGTGCGCAATCGCACCTCCTCGGCGCATGATTGCAACATCTGCTGCGAACGCTGCGCATCGGTGCGCGTGGGCAAGTTCTCTTGAGAGTTGTGCGTTCGTTGTCGTCGGCATGCCATGTGCTTGCTCATCAAGAGAGGCTCGGATTGTGTTCCATTGTTCGAGTGAGCCGCGAGTCGGCATCGAGTCATGCGCTGGGTGGAGTTCGTGGAATATCGCCGAGGCGTTGATGAGTTTTGGTAATTGCTTGGATGTATCTGCATTTCGTAGAATACGATCGGTGTCGCCTAGCGTGTCGAGCCACGCAGAAATACCGGAGCCGGGAGCATCAAATGCAAACATGTCGCACGCGTCGGTCGATGCTGATCCTGAGCCTGCCCAAGCCGCTTGCGCCCCATCAGCGATCGCGCGGAGTGTGATGGGCCATTGCTGTCTGTGCCCGAGGTCGCCCCATGCTGTCAGTAGGAATCCATCGCAGCCATGCTCAACTCCGGCGGATGCGGCGCTGCTGATATTTACTTTTCGTTCCGTAGTACGCCCGGTGAACGAACGCCAGCAGCTTGTGCCGGGACAGACCCATGATACAAATCCGTTTGCATGAAATAATAACAGAGAATCAGAAAATACGCTTTCCGGTTCGTAGCCCCACACAAGGGCTGTCAGCGAGTTGTCTAGGAGTGYGATYGMRTCGGGATGRCTYAYYGCGRTATCGGCCCAGAACATGGGCGAAAAGCCCTCTTCTTGGCATACCCTGGCAACGCGGTTGACATAGTCGGCGTACACGCGGGCGTACCCGTGCGTCACGACAGCCTGCGCAGACTGACCGGTACCAACGTCGGCAGTCTCGTCGCAGCCGATGTTGATTCGATTTCCCATGTGGCAGGCGCGGAGTTGGTGAATCCAGTCACGGACCAAGACTTCTGAGCCGGGATTTATTGGGCACAATGAGAACGGCCCGGTGCGTGTCATTTCAAAGAAATCAAACTCGCCCTGAGTTTCGGCGAGGTGTGCGTAGTCTGGGTGCTTAAGCCAAGCCGTGAGATGTCCAAAGCAATTCTGATTCGCGGCGAGTTCTATACCCGCATCCATGCACCACAAATCGAGTTGTTGGATCTGCGCTGGGGTAATCGGATCGTGGTCACGCCACACCGTCTCGTGCCCCGCGTACGCGAAAGTGTGCTCGATATACATCTGGAGGTGATTATATTTGAGCGAGGCTAGCAGCGAGATGAGATTCCTAAGCTCTGGCATCGTCGGGATACGGTCCCGTGAGACATCAAGCATGAAACCTCGATGCGTAAACGCGGCCCAGTCGTGGATGCGAAATGCCTGGAGTTGGTGCGGGCATGCTTTGGAGATCTGTTGCAGAGTTTGCTTTGCAGCAGTGATGCCAGCTTGGTCGCGTGCTCTGATCAGGAGCGTGTCGGTCGCAATGATTTCGTGCTCCGCGGGTTTGTCAAAACCACCTAAAACAAGCTCGATTCTCGGCGGGAGGCTCAGATCGGTTGTGCCTGCAAGGGATTCCCTGCTCCGCGGGGTAGGAAGTAGTGGCAGGTCGTCAATTCGCATCGCGCTTCCCGCTCGGTGCTGCGGCGATCAGGAAGCAAATTCCCGATGCGATGCACAGCCGCCATGTAAAGTGCATATCGAGCAATTCTGCGAGTCCCATTGAATAGGAATCGGTTCTTGTTTGCAGGCTCGCGGGCCAAGTTGTTGGTTGCAGTAGTAAAATCAGAATAAACCCAGTCAAGATCGATCCGATTACAGATTGCGTGTCGCCTCTCTTTGTCAGGAGCGCGGTAAGGAATACAGCCACAAGCCCCGCGTATGCAAAGCCCATGACGCCGAGGGCGAAGTTGAGCAGTTCGCTCGATTGCTGGTGTTCGCGGTCGGCCTGTTGCCAGACGAAACAGATCAACGCGAAGATCCCGAGCAGCACGCCGAACACAACAACCCCGATCCTGCCGACGCGAACATAGTGTTCCGAGGATCTGCTTGGTTTTATGGCGGTATAGAAATCAGTCACAAACGCAGCACTCATCGCGTTCATCGCAGAGTTGACGCTGCTTAGCCCGGCGGCAAACAACCCGGCAACCATCAAGCCCGTCACCCCCGGCGGCATCTCCGTCATGATGTACACAAGAAAGACCTTGCGGGCATCGCCGTCTGAAATACGGGCGGAACCTGGCTCCATAAGATCGGGCCTGTTGTAAAAAAGCCAGAGCGCCAACCCAACAACAAGAAAGAGAAAGACGGTAGGAATCGCCAGAAGTATGCCACCGATGACCGAGCGTGCGCCGGCCTTGGCATCCTTGCATGTCAGCATGCGCTGGGCGAGGTCTTGGTCCGTGCCATAGGAGCCGATCCCCAGGATCGTAAAGCCGAAGACCGCTGTCAGTATGGTAAACGGGCGACTCAGGTCGGTGCTCATGTCGATCAGCTTGAGTTTTGATTCGCCGCTGCTTCCTGTTGTCAACGCCCGCATGACTTCTGAGGCGGGGGCATCGATTCTCGACAATATTAGCACGACGGCGGTGATACCGGCTGCGACAAGTATGAAATACTGAATAACATCTGTCCATACAACGCTGGTGATCCCGCCGATCAGTGTGTAGAGGATGCCGACACAGGTAATGACAGCGATCGCCGCCGCTATTGTGCCAACCGACAGTTCTTTGTCGATACCAAAGRGGATCATGGACATCGGGATGGCGATGAGGTACAGCCGGGCGCCGCTTGCAAGGAGCCTGCCGAGGAGGAACGCACCGCTGGCGGTCTTGCTCGCGCCGGGGCTGAATCGGTATTCCAGATATTCATAAATCGAACTTACTTTGTGTTTGTAGAACGCGGGTATAAATAGGAATGCAACGACGAACGACGCGAGGATCATGCCGAGGTTGGTCATGAGATAGGTTAGGTTTCCAGAGTAACTCGATTCAGGAACCCCGAGAAACGTCGCAGCGGAGAGGCTGGTCGCCACGATCGAGATGGCAACCGCCCACACGGGCAGCTTGCCTGAGCCGCGGAAGTAGCTGTCCGCTGTGGTTTGTTTCTTGCGCGAAAACCAGATGCCGCTAGCGACGATAACGGCAAGGTAAAGCCCGATGACAGCCCAGTCCAAGGCACCGATGCCGGGCGATGCTGCGAGTTGTGTGGTGCAAATATTCATGTTAGATGTTGCGTAGTACAGGCAGGCCTTCTCGCAGCGATTGGCGTTCGGCTTCGATGGTCAGCATGACCTCGTACGCGTCGCGGATCGAAACCGGCGGCGATTCTGATTTGGACAAGATGGCTTGGATGAACGCCCGCACTTGCATGTCCCAGCCAGTGTGTTCGGAGAGCGCGATTGCTTGCGTGTCTGAGTTTGTATGGACAACAAGCTGGTCTACGGCGTTGAGGTCGAACACCGCGGTTGCTCGCTCGAAGCACACCGTAAATCTCATTTCGTATGGTGAGGCGGGGGCGCGATCCCAGCAGCCCTCGGCCGTGATGTGGATCGGCGAATCGGCGAATCGATACGAGGTTGTGAGATGATTCGCGTCGCCAGAACTGAACACAGAGATTGGTGGACCAAAGCAGTGGTGGATGAAATCGGTGTCGTGGATGTGCAGATCGAGCAGTGCGCCGCCTGAACTTGAATCATCTTTATAAAAAGCATCGGCCCAGTTGGGTGTTGATCCGAGTCGTTGGAATGTTGCAGATCGAACCGGGCCGTAGGTGTTGTTTGAAATGGTGTTTTTGAGCCACGCCCACGCGGGCCAGAACCGCATGCACATGGCGGGCATGCAGAGCTTTGCGTTGGCTTTGGGCGACTCGGCAAAATCGAGCAGTTTCTGCACCTGGTTCGCCGACTTTGCTATCGGTTTCTCGACCAAGACATGCTTGCCGGCGGCGAGCGCATCGATCGCAAACCGAAYGTGCGTGTCGGTGTGTGTGCAAATGCTGACGAGATCGAGTGAATCAGAATCAAAGAATTGAGTAGAATCGGTGTATGTGTCAATGGTATTGGGATCGAAGAGACGGTTCGTGTTGGCGCTTCCGATGTTACCCGTTGCAGAGCTGGTTCCTGTCACTCTTTGTGGATCTTGGTCGCACACAGCTACAAGCCGGACGGGCATGCCAGATTGTCGTGCCGATTCGTATGCGCGGAGGTGTGTTTGGCCGATGAAACCAAGCCCGATTACGCCGACACGGATCTCGTTCATTTCGACGCCCCCAACAATTCGAGCATTGGTTTGAGGTGCTCCAGCCCGGTGCGCACATSGGYSWTYMSCKKRYCAMSSGSTWSGCGTTCGATTATCGCGTGTACATTGATGTTGCTCTCCGTGATTGCCTCGAAGAAAGCCCGCCATTCGACGGCTCCGTTTCCGATCGGGACTTCYTCTCCCCATTCGCTAGGCGYTGCTGAAGGTATTGCATCTTTAAGATGAATCTGCAAAACATGGTTGTGCAAGCGCAAAAGCGAGGCGGTCGGGTCGCCCATGCCGTAGAGGATCATGTTTGCTGGGTCAAAGTTGACACCAAGATTCTTCGAGTCGATCTTGTTTAGAAACTCGGCGAGCGTCGCTGCGGATTCTTGGCCGGTTTCAATCGCGACATTGACATCATGCGATGCGAGGGCCTCGGCGTACTGCCCGATTCTGTCAACGAGTTTTTGGTACTCCGGGTCTGCTTGCGAGTGTGGCATGAATCCCGCATGAAACGAAACTAGCTTGCAATTGAGTTCGCTGCACATATCCGCTGCTCGATGAGCGGCTAAGAGGTTTGTTTCCCAGTGTTGATCGGGTCTGAGGCCGCCGGTGGCGCGGATGGTTTCGAGCGTGGTGTAGTCTTCGCCCTTGGTTTGCACCATAGCCGAGACGATGTCAATGCCCGCATCTGCAAGGCGACGCTTTGTTTCGCTGAGATCCCATGCGCCACGCAGCAAAGGGTCGAGCGCGAGTTGGATAGCGCTAAGGCCACACTCCGCTACTTTCTCGGCGAGGTCTGCGGGCGATTCGGGTTGTAGCGACCAAGAACAGACACCGATTCGCATTGGCAATTCCCTCCGAGCTACCATGGCCAGTGTGTATCGTAACGGTTCTTAGGTTGTAGGGCTTTGTGCATGGCGTGGCTTGGTTTGGACATCGGCGGGACGCGGATCAAGGCTGTGCTGTGGATAGATGGAACGCAGATCGCAGCCGTCACGGGCGATAGATACTACCGACCTGATGCGAAGACGCTTGTTTGTTCTTTGGCTGCGGTTGTGGAGTCGGTGCGCATGGATTCGGACACGATTGATGGTGTCGGGCTCTGCATTCCCGGGGTTCGATCGGACGACGGTTTCCATATTGTGTACGCAGCCAATGTGCCCGGGCTTGAAGGGATTTTGTTTTCAGATCTGATTGTTGGAGCAGGGCTGCGCGGCGTGCCGTTCATGACAACTTCAGATGCACTGGCCGCTTCGCATGATGCGCTGAGTGCGTTGGGCTTGCATGGGCGCATCGCGATTCTTTCGATTGGCGCGGGCGTCGGGTTGGCGGTCATCGACAACGGCAAAGCGATAGCACATACCGACGGCGGCGCGGGGCATATCGGGCAGATCGATGTGTCAATTGGTGATGATCCACCGATCGGCCCTGATGGCGGGCGCGGGAGTCTTGAGGGGTATATCGGGGCAGCGGCGTTACGCAAAAGGTTTGGCGACAGCGACGAGTTGATTCTTGAAGGGTTGCGAACGGAAACTGTGCCGCTGCGCGCGCTTGCAAGAGCGATCAGGATCGTTCACGTCATGTATCGGCCGGATTGTGTTGTGCTGCTTGGCGGGCTTGGGCACAGGTTGCGAGAAACGAGCCTTGATGAACTCGTGAACCACCAGTTGTCAACTCTSGCAAGGCCCGGTGCAASCMTTYGSTAYGGCACCGATGACTACCAYGCCKCCCGCGGCGCAGCGAGCCTTGCTTCACTYAGCAAGAACATGAKCCGCTGARTCGATYTCGTTGGATGGAATCGCCGGGGGTGGAACGAGTCTGTGATAGAGCAAAGGTTCGCTGTACCTGCCGCTGCCGCTCCATGCCTGTGCGGCTATTGCGAGTAGCGGATCGCCGGAATTGTAGTGGGGGAGTTCTATGGTGTGCTCGTTGCGTGGTACGAACCGTGATAACCAGTGCTCGCCGTAGCGTGTCCACAGGATCAAACCACGCGTTGATGATGTGCTGAATGTGCGGACAAGATAGGAGTCTTGCGTGTTGCGGATACTCAGCATTGGTCGTGCCAAGTTCGGCATACCCAGCCAGCTTGATTCAGGAACCGCGGCGAACCCATCGAGCACGGGCTTGAGTGCCGAGTTGATCCCTTGCCGATCTTGGATCAATCCAACCGCTGAGAACAGCACGAAACCGTTTGCATCCCCGTTGTTCTGAATGATCTGGATCTGGTTTGTGATGTCCGCTGGTGCCCAACCGGTGTCGGCTTTGATCCGCGTGAGGTAGAGGCCGGGCCAGATGTGCTGGCTCGCGGTGTTCTGGCTTGTCCACCAGTYCAGCAAAGGCTCGAAAGGCTGACCAATTGATTCCACTTTCCAGTACAGTTGCGGCGACGCGTAGTCCAGCCAGCCCTCACGGAGCCAACGCCTCGCGTCGGCGGCGAGTTCTTCATACGCATCGAACCCGACGACCTGCTCGGGGTTGCCGGGCCTCCAGATTCCAAAGGGGCTGACTCCGACGAGTACGCCGGGCTTGGCGCGTTTCGTTTGGGCGTACATGGTGCGGACAAACCGATCGATGTTCCACCGCCGCCACTCGTTGCGTGAAAGCATGCCTCCTGACGCGAGGTAGTCGGCAAAGGTCCGGTCATCCGCGAATGATTCGTTCTCGATTGGATAGGGATAAAAATAGTCATCAACATGAACTCCGTTGACATCGTATCGGCGCACTATGTCCCGGATCACGCGGAGCGAATACTCACGCGCGGCTGGGTCTCCCGGATCGAGCCAGAGATATTCGCCGTGTTCGACGAGATAGTCTGGTTTCGTCGCCGCGACGCTGCTGCGGTGCGGCACGCCGGGCGTCTTTGGGTGCCACGCGCGGAAGGGGTTGATCCATGCGTGCAGGTCGAGGCCGCGGGCGTGCGATTCTTGGACCCAGAACTCGAGCGGGTCGTAGCCGGGGTTGTCTCCTTGTTGGCCCGAAAGAAACGCCGACCACGGTTCGAGGCTGGACCTATAGAACGCATCGGCAGCGGGGCGGCACTGGAACAYAATCGTGTTGAGATTGAGCTCAACCGCAAGATCTAGAATCGCAATCGCCTCGGCTTGCTGCTCGGCTGCGCTCAGCCCGAGTTGGCTTGGCCAATCGATGTTGTCAACCGTCGCAACCCACAGCCCACGAAACTCACGGTGAAGCTCGGGCGGCATGAACGATGGGTCTTCGATGCGCACCCAGTCGGTGGGCGTTGCGCACCCAGTCATTGAGATGAGCAAAGTCAGTAGAACGATCAGCCGGGCGGGTGTGGGCATCGCAAGAGCGTACCAGAGCCAAGGTCAGCGCATCGGGATGTCGACATCTTGGTCGTTTGCGCAGGCCTTTGCTGTCTCGTATCCAGCATCGGCGTGGCGGAAGATGCCCATCATTGGGTCGTTGGAGAGCACGCGGGCCAGGCGGGCGCTGGCTTCAGGTGTGCCGTCGGCGACGATGACTTGGCCGGCGTGCTGGCTGAACCCGATGCCCACGCCGCCGCCGTGGTGGAAGCTGACCCAACTCGCGCCGGATGCGACATTGACCATCGCGTTGAGCAGCGCCCAGTCGGAGATGGCATCTGAGCCGTCGAGCATGCCCTCGGTCTCGCGGTTGGGGCTTGCGACCGAGCCGCAGTCGAGGTGGTCGCGGCCGATGACGATCGGGGCGCTGAGTTCACCCGATGCAACCATGTCGTTGATTTTAATTCCCGCCTTGTCGCGCTCGCCTAAGCCGAACCAGCAGATCCGCGCTGGCAAACCCTGCCAACCGAAGCGCGGTTCGCACTTGGCGTAGTCGCCGGCGAGGAGCGCCTCGGGGTTCTTGTGGCAGCCGAGAATCCAGCGGTGGAGGCGTTCGCCGTATTCGCTTGCATCCTCGGGAAAGAGTTTGAGAAGCGCATGATCTGTTTTGTAGATGTCGACCGGATCGCCCGAGAGCGCGACCCAGCGGAAGGGGCCCCGGCCAACGCAGAATTGTTCGCGGATGTACGCGGGGACAAAGCCGGGAAAGGTGAAGGCGTCGGCGAAGCCGTTGTCGAGGGCGCGCTGGCGGATGTTGTTGCCGTAGTCAAAGGTGATCGCGCCGCGCTTCTGGAGTTCAACCATCGCGCGCACATGCCTGACCATCGAGGCGAGGCTTAGCTTCTGATACGCGACTGGATCAGAAGCACGAGCAGCCGCGGCTTGCTCGAAGGTGTACTCCACAGGCACATAGCCCTGAAGCGGATCGTGCGCTGAGGTCTGGTCCGTCAAAACATCGGGCGTGATGTTGCGCTCAAGCATTCGTTCGAGCAGGTCAACCGAGTTGGCGTGGACACCGACGGAGACCGCCTTGCCTGATTGTGCAAGCTCAACCGCCCGGTCGATCGCAGCGTCGATTCCTTCGACGATCTCATCAAGGTAGTTGTCTTGGCATCGGCGCTCGAGCCGTGTCAGATCAACATCGGCGATCAAACAGGTGCCCTCGGCGAGTGTGACGGCGAGCGGTTGCGCGCCGCCCATGCCGCCAAGGGTAAAGGCCGGGCGAATGATCGCTGGCAATCCTATATCTTCAATGAAGGCGATAGCACTGGCGACGCCGCTCGCACGGTCATAACCGATGATTTTGCCATCATCATCTTTGATCGCTGGCGATGATGCGATGGCGGAGCGCGGATTTTCAAGACCGATTTTATCCATGGCGACGCGGAACTTCTCCCGGTCTTCGGCTTTCTCGATGACGTCGGCCCGTGCGCCGATCATTTCCACATTATACTTTTTAAGAATTCCGGCATGCTCGAGATCAAGCGCACAGTTGAGTGCTGTCTGACCACCCATCGTAGGGAGCAACGCGTCGGGGCGTTCACGTGCGATGACCTTCTCGACAAATTCAGGCGTGATCGGTTCAATATAGGTGGCGTCGGCGAGGCCAGGATCTGTCATGATCGTCGCCGGGTTGGAATTCACCAGGATGACCCGATAGCCTTCTTCTTTCAGGGCTTTCACAGCCTGAACGCCGGAATAATCAAATTCACAAGCCTG
>NVSP01000054.1 GCA_002732755.1 Phycisphaera sp. | reverse complement strand
CACGGTCCAGGCATTGTAGGCATTAATCAGAAATGCGAGTTGGCTGGACTGATCCCAGGCCTCGAAGGATTCGCGCTCGATACTGGCGAGCTCAGACAGGTAAGCTTGAAGAATATGGCGGTCAGCCAGCATGCCCGCGTATTTCACAGGCTGGCGGGGCATGAACGGCCCGCCAAAGCACGGGCTGAAGTTAGGCTCTGGATCCTTGACCCCCGCTTCGGTGCCCGCCAGCTTGGAGGTGTAGCCGTTGATGAAGTAGTACATCGCCTGCTCGGGCGAGAGCTTGCTGACAGGGGGCAGCACACCAAACGCATCAGCGGTCAGGAAGATCACATTCTTTGGATGCGACCCAACGCTCGGGATCACAGCATTCGGGATGTAGTCAACCGGGTAGGTCACGCGGGTGTTCTCGGTCAGCGACTTGTCGTCGTAGTCTGGCACCCGGCCGTCTTTCATGACAACATTCTCGAGCACCGAGCCGAATTTGATCGCCTTGTAAATCTCTGGTTCGGACTCTTCTGAGAGGTTGATGCACTTGGCGTAGCAGCCGCCCTCAAAGTTGAAGACCCCATCTGGCCCCCAGCCGTGCTCATCATCGCCGATGAGTGCGCGGTTTGGATCAGCCGAGAGCGTGGTCTTGCCCGTGCCCGAAAGCCCGAAGAAAAGCGCGACATTGGTCGGGTCTTTCATGTCAACATTGGATGAGCAGTGCATCGGAAAGACGCCGACTTCTGGCATGTCAAAGTTCATGGCGTAGAAGATGCTCTTCTTGATCTCACCGGCGTACTCGGTGCCGAGGATGATGACCGTTTTCTTCTCGAGCGACTGACAGATGTAGGTTTTGCTTGTGACACCAAGCTGCTTTTTCTCATCTTCGGTGAGGTTGTGTCGGCCGGCGTTGARRWTKGYCCWKKSSKKGTTSSRKKSSRWKSYGYYKYYSGCCGCCGCCGAGCCTTGCTTGATAAAGAGGGTGCTGGCAAAGAGGCTGTGCCAGGCTTGCTCGGTGACCACCTGTACACCGAGGCGGTACTTGGGGTTGGCCCCGGCAAAGCCCTCGAAGACGAACAGTTGCTCCTGCTCGTTGAGGTGCTTGATGGCTATCTGCTCAGCGATCGCAAAGGTGTCCGGCGTGATGGGCTTGTTGRCCTTGCCCCACCAGATTTTGTCGTGGATCGCGGGCGTGTCTTCGAGATATTTGTCGTTTGGACACCGSCCYGTGAGCTTGCCGGTCAGGCACACAAGGGCACCGTTTGCGGCCAGCGTGCCTTCACCTCGCCGGATGGCGTGTTCGATCAACTCAGCCGGGGGCAGGTTCACCGAGGTCCGTGTAGTAGATAGATCCAACGACTCAAGTGCTCCGATCGACACGGTAATCCTCCCTGCCAGATAAATATCCGTTGAAATCGGGTCGAAAAGTAGCAACCCATAAGCAGACACTAGACCCGGTATACCGTATCGGCCATTCCTCTTGTRCGACTTGGATTGACCTTTGCGTCTTGGTGTCCGTATTGTTCGCACCGCCGCACTCTGGGTTTCGGCCCGAGGCGGTTTAAGATGGTGGCCGTAGCTCAGCTGGCTAGAGCACCGGGTTGTGATCCTGGAGGTCGCGGGTTCGAGCCCCGTCGGTCACCCTTCTTTTTNTNCTTCCGATCAATATTTCAYCGGCGAGCATGGCTCAGGCCGCGTCTTTGTGGCTCTGGTCTTCTTGATTCTCGACATCTCCGATCGACAGGCTCAGCGTCGCCTCCCGCGCGATCGGGATTACTACCGCAAGTTCGGTCTTGCCCGAATCGGTCGTGATTTCAAGGCTGCCCCCCAGCGTCTGGCAGAGCTGACGCAGRAGCGAAAGCCCAGCCGGAGCGCCCAKCGGCNCATCSSTKSNNGCNNWTACCGSGCYSCMCNRKGASCGAKMSMASKRGYSRWWCGTNCGGRTGGYCGCNNCGYGCASMSAANCGAYCNGCNNGACCMKCYCRSGYGKCKMGMMGYSSAGAAGCGCGACTTCCAAAAGCTCGCAGCACGCAAGCTTTAGCAGCCGGGTGTCGGCTTCGACCACATCGGGCAGCTCGCCCTCTTGGTTGATTTTGAGCGTCACGCCCCGGGCCTTGGCCTTTCCGACGAACCGCTCGCCGACATGGCGGAGCACAGCCGCCGGTTCGCACTCTTCAAGCACAGGCCTGAGTGTCCCAGACACAATCCGCCCCGCGACCTCGGCTCTATCCGCATCAGTCGCCAGTTGTTCCAGACCCTCTGCGAGTGAACCAAGCCCGGCCTCTCGCGCCTGCCCCGCAAGATCCGCAGCGCCGATGGCGCGCCTGCCGAGTTCCGCAAACCCGCCGGCCCAAGCCGAATCTACTTTTTCGAGCTTGGCTTCGAGCCGTTCCGCTTCGCCCGCGCGATCTGATGCGAGCGTCGAGAGTTCTTCGCAGCGGAGCCGCTCGTCGCGCCAGCGCTGGGTTTGTTCGGCAACGCGCGACTCGGCGGTCATCCTCGCCC
The DNA here is from genome assembly GCA_002732755.1 of Phycisphaera sp. GTDB lineage: Bacteria > Planctomycetota > Phycisphaerae > Phycisphaerales > UBA1924. Next base: position 11,113 of record NVSP01000054.1, on the reverse strand, counting down.
GGCGGTCGCGCTCTGACCGCAGTGCCACGCTGAGCACACCCGATGCGAGCCGGAGTGTCTGCGTCTCGTCGTGCGTCCACTCGCCCGCATCCGGTTTTTCGAGCATCATCAGCCCAACGGTGCGGTCGCCCGCATCGACAAGGACCGCTGCAATCGAGCGCGCGGTGGTTTCTTCAAACCCGAGGAGTGATTGTTCGAGTTCTGGTTCGCCCCAGACATCCTCGATCTTGACGATTTCATCTGAGCGCAGCTTTCCAAAGAGCGCGCCGTCCGGGTCGAGTTTGATGGTCCGCCCCTTGGCCGAGCCCATCCACGCGGGCCCGTCCGAGGCGACCACAGCGATGGCGCCGTCATCATTGAATGTTGCGTATGTCGTGCGCAGATGCGTGTAGTGCTTGGCGACGGATTCGACGATCCGCTGTGCAGCGCGCCCCGGCGCCCACCCGCCGTGCGAAAGGCGTTCGAGCGACCCGAGCGCGANGGCGAGCCTGCGCCGGTCCATCGCCGCGTCCGCTTCACGCCGGAGTTCGTGCTCGATGGGCCTTCCGATCAAACCGTGCCAGCCGTCGCCCAGTGGCGTGAGCAGGAACTCGGATGAGATGCTGTCGTCTTCGCCCATGCGCAGCCGACCTCTGCCCTCCCATATCTCGTTCTCGGCGCACACCTTGACGCCTTCGCTGCGGATCTGATCGCTGGTGTCCTTGGTCACGATGTGCCAGAKCGCCAGGTTGTCAGCGGACTCGCGGTCACCGAGGCCGATCAGTTCGCGCGAAGCCGTATTCAGAAGCGTCACACGCATATCGGGCGCGAGCACCGCGATGTTCTGCTCGCTCGCATCGACGATCCTGCGGAGCCGATCGAGCTGCTTGTCGGTTTCGGATCGGTCGGTGATGTCCTTGCCCACAAGGACGATGCCGGTGACTTCTCCCTGATCGTCGCGCGCCGGGCTGGCGCTCAGCGCCACGAATCTGTTGCGCCCCTGGCCGTCGATCATGACCGAGTCCCGCTTGAGGCTGGTCTTCTCGTCAACAGCCCGGCCGACAAACTTCTGAACCGCAAGCCGCTCCTCATCCGGGAACGACTGTGTCCATCCAACGCCCAGAATGTGATCTTCGGTCGCGCCCACAAAGCGTTCGCTGGCGGTGTTTATTGCTTGGCAGTCGCCGTTTTCATCGAGCACCCAGAGCATGGTTGTCGTGCTGTTTGCCAGCGCGTGGAAGCGCGCCCACGCTGCGGTGGATTCGCTCGCAAGCCGTTTCTGRTCYGTRATCTCGCGGACTATGCCGTGCAGCCCTGTGACCCTGCCTTTCTTGTCCTTGGCAGGTTCGAGGCGGAGGCTCATCCATCGGCGCTGGCCGTCGGCGTCCTCGTAGCGAAGCTCAGCAACAAGACTGTGCTCTTCCTGCACCGCGTTGCGCGCCCGGCTCTCGAACATCTGCGCATCGCCCTCATCGAGCATGCGAACAAACGCATCCGAGTTGGTCAGTATGTCGGGCGTGTAGCCGGTCAATGTGTGGATATCAGCCGACAACTCGGTGATCCGAAGCGTCGGCGTGACCCGGCACGAAATCGTCGCAGCACCGCACGCGCCCAAGACACCCGGCTTGTCTGAATCCTTCGAGTTCTTGTCCTTTGGCCGGCGCAAGACCAACCCGAGCACAAGACCCATCATCAGCACGATGAATGCTGCACCACCGACGACGGCCCACATGGTCTGGTCAAAGCCAGAGGTCGCCGACGCAAGCTGATCTATGATTTTCTGCACGATGTTGCCCCGTTCGCATAGCCCGATAGCCGCCGACCAAGCGCCGGTGCCACCGGTACGGGTATCGTCCGATTAGTGCTTCCGGGTGACTGCACTACTAGAGAAGAACGGTGTTTCAGAGGMTTGTCAGGGGCCAAAAAGCCGATTTTGAGCCAMGCGACGCCCGGTAACACCCAAGTCCTCGGYTCTGTTTGACGATTCTATTTCWTGACGAGCCCCTTCCGTGAGGAAGGGGGCAAACCMATCGGAGCGTGGCCCNCTCGCNNGCGNNAGGGGCTCGTTGATCCATCAAGCAGAACCTACGACGCCGCGGATGCTCGGCACGACTCGACAAAAACATCGAGCTGATTCTTKGACTCCTCGCAGCTCATCGTCGCAGCGAGCGATTCCGCGGTCCTGCCCGCGATCTTGCCGAGCTGCGCAAAACCGAGTGTCGGCGCCATACCCTGCAGCCGAAGCGCGGTTGCGTAGATCGGCATCGTGTCGTTGCTCTCTATCTGCGATTGGACCACCGCAACGATCTCGCCGAGTTCGACTTTGAACAGTTTGACGATCGTTAAGATTCCCGGGTCGGTCGTGTCGAGCACCGCGTTGGCTTCTTGCTCTGATTGCTTCTTGGGCAGGCTTAGAAACTCGGTCATCGCGGTCAGCAGTGTTGCCCTGTCGATCGGCTTGGAGAGAAAACCCTGCACCGCAAGGTCCTGCATCCGCGACTGGACCTGGTGCGCCGGTGTCGAGCTGTGGATCGCGACCGGGGTCGTGATGCACTGGTCCCGCATCCACTGGATCAGGTCCACGCCGTTGCCGTCGGGCATCATCAGATCGCACAAAATCAGATCGTACGGCTCGACGATCATCTGCTTGGCCTTGGCGATCGTCTCGGCGAACGAGAGCTCTATTTTCGTTGGCGCGAGAAAGTGTTCGATCAGTTTTCGATCAACCGCAGAATCGTCAACATGCAGCACCCTCCCGGACAACGACGAGTTGCTCACAGCCGCGTTCCCACGCCTAGAGGCCATCATCTTGGTCACGAAGAGGCTCGAATCCACGGGCGTATCAAACTTGACCCCCAGCTCATGGACAAGCCCCTCGATGTGGACGCACCACATAATGTGCCCCTCGATCACCGCGCTGAGCTTTGGAACATCACGCCTTGGCAGCGTGACTCGGCAGGGGGTGCCCGGGTAGAAAAACGACGAATGCAAGAGCGAGAYGCCGCTGTTGGAGACATTGCGGGCCGCGAGCGTGAGCTTGCTGCGGTACCTGCCGTTTTCTTCGAGTTCGAGCTGCGCGTTGAGGTTGTCCAGAGGCCAGCGCACAAACGCTCGTTTCTCCACGGCGTTTTCATCGGCTTGCGAAGCTGACATCCGTTCGAGCAACTCCTCGAGCTGCGCCTGGCACATCCCGATCGTGTTGCGCTGCTCGCTGTGTGCATTTCGATCAAAACGGCTCTGACTCGGCATCGGCGCAACCTTCCATGTGGCGAGCAGACCCCTGCCCTCACTAGGTTGTTCGGTAGCGCAAGGCGACCTCTACACGCGCAGCGTGATCAGTTTGCAGTGTTTGCGTTCTGGGACTTTGGCCAGTGTGCAAGCCAGAGCCGAGTGGTTACACATCGAGGTTTTTGACCTCGAGCGCGTGGTCCTCGATAAACTTGCGACGGGGTTCGACTTCCTCGCCCATCAGCGTGCTGAACAGGTTTTCGGCCTGCCCGGCAATGTCCCATGTAACCCGAAGAAGCGTGCGCCGATCAGGGTCCATCGTCGTGTCCCAGAGTTGGATCGCATCCATCTCACCGAGGCCCTTGAACCGCTTGATCTCCATACCCCGTCGCCCAATTTCGTGGAGGGCACCCACAACTTCTGTTAGGTTCGTCGCGTCGATRGTCTTGGAAGAAACAGCTTTGGGTGCTGAGTCCTTGCCGCCTTCACTGTCGGTGTTGGCGTCGTCACTCTTGGTGCTTGTTTCGATGACCCACTGGAATCGGGCGGGAAGTTTTGCGCCCGTAATCGATTCTTCTTGCACCAAGCCGTAGTCATCAAGCGAAAGACCGACCTCGGTAAGCCCCGTAAAGACCTTTTCAAGCTCGCGGTTCTCGTGCAGTTCGCGCACCGCAGCGATGGGTGTCTCATCTTCTTCGCCGTCGGCGACATCACCAAGGCGCAGGCCGTTCTTCTCGACTGTCGCCAASGCGTCRGCTTCTGACCAGCACAAGACATCGTTGCCTCGCCAACTGACGCGGTGCGTGGGCAGACGGTTCTTGTCCTCTGGGTCTTGCCGTCTTGTGTCGAGCAACTGATCAAACGGCATGCCCCGGCGCTCTGAGATCTCGATCAATTGCGCAAGCCGTTCGAGCATTTCGACGGCTTTTTTCGCGTCTTTGCCCGCGATCTCGCGTTCGATCGGGACCGTGCCGACCTCGCCACCGACGAGTTCCTCTGCCGATGCGATGTCGCGGACAATCAGTTTGGAGCCACGAAGCCCCATATCCGCCAGCGTGGACGACAACGATTTCTCGTCGAGCACATACGGCCCACCCTTGTTGCCCTTGACCAGTTGGTACAGCGGCGGCTNGGCGATGAACACATGGCCCTTGCGGATGAGTTCCGGCATATGCCGAAACAAGAATGTCAAGAGCAGCGTGCGGATGTGGCTTCCGTCAACATCGGCGTCGGTCATCAGGATGACCTTGCCGTAGCGGAGCTTTGAGAGGTCAAACTCGGCACCGATGCCGCAGCGCAGCGCCTGGATCAGCGTACGGATTTCCTCGTGCTGGAGCATCCGATCGATCCGGGCCTTCTCGACATTGAGGATTTTACCCTTGAGGGGCAGGATCGCCTGCGTGTCTACATCTCGACCTTGCGTCGCCGAGCCGCCCGCGGAATCACCTTCGACGATGAAGAGTTCGCTTCGCGCCACATCGCGGGTCTTGCAGTCGCGGAGTTTGTGCGGCATCGAGCCGGATTCGAGCGCGGTCTTTCGCCGGGTCAGTTCGCGGGCGCGCCGGGCGGCTTCGCGCGCCTGGGCCGCGACGATGCCTTTCTGGCACACCAGCTTCGCGTCGGCGGGGTTTTCTTCGAGCCACGCCTCGAGCGCTTCGCTGACCGAGTGCGAGACGAAGGTTTCGATCTCGGGGTTGAGCAGTTTTTCTTTGGGCTGGTTGTTGAACGCAGGCTCTGGCAGCTTGACGCTGACGATGGCGATAAGCCCCTCGCGGAGGTCTTCGCCTGTTGGGGTCGGGTCTTTTTCGCGGATGAGGTTGGTCTTGCGTGCGTAGCTGTTGAGCGCGCGGGTGAGGGCGACCTTGAACCCTTGCGCGTGCGTGCCGCCGTCGACATTGCGGATGTTGTTGGCAAACGCGAGAACCATTTCGGAATAGCCGTCGTGGTACTGCATGGCGACTTCGCAGATCTGGTCGCCGACTTCCTTGGTCACATGGATCAGRGGGCTGAGCGTGTTTTTGGTGCCCATGAGGTGCTGGACATACTCGCTGAGCCCATCGTCGGCGCAGAAGACCCGGGGTTCGGAGTCGTGCCCATCGCCCTGGCGTTCATCGACAAACCGGATCGTCACGCCCGGGTTGAGGAACGAAAGCTCGCGCATGCGGTTGATGAGTGTTTCGGCGCTGAAGTTGGTGTCGTCAAAGATCGTGCTATCGGGCATGAAGGTGACGCGCGTGCCGGTTGTGCGTGTCGAGTCTTTTGGGATGGGCCCGACCACATGAAGCTCGCGTGTGACGACGCCGCGCTCAAACTCCATCTCGTAGATWGTGTTGTTGCGGTAGACCTCGACGGCAAGAAACGAACTGAGCGCGTTGACACAACTCACGCCCACGCCGTGAAGCCCGCCCGAGACTTTGTACGCCGAGCCTTCTTCGTTGAACTTGCCGCCGGCGTGGAGCTTGGTCATGACGATCTCGACAGCGGGCTTGCCGTTGAGCGTTGGGTCTTCGTGCTTCATGGGGTCGATGGGGATGCCTCGTCCGTCATCGACGACGCTGCACGAACCGTCGGCGTGAACGGTGACGCCGACGAATGTCGCAAACTTCGCCATCGCCTCGTCGATCGAGTTGTCAACGGTCTCGTAGACGAGGTGGTGGAGCGGGCCGATGCCGGTGCCGCCGATGTACATGCCGGGGCGTTTGCGGACCGCTTCGAGCCCTTCGAGGACTTTGATTTGGTCTGAGCCGTAGTCGTTTGCTGTTTCTGTCATCTCGCCTCGCGTCCGGTTGTCGATGGGTAGCTGCGCCCGAGTTCAACGGGCCGGTATTGTTTCGTGTACCGCCTGGGAATCCCTCGCCGGTGCCGCGTTCGAGCGGCCGCCAAAAGGGCTCAGTTATAGTAGGATGGACACGCTCCAAAGTCCCGGTTTTTGAGGCCACAGCTATGCCGAAAAACGCCCTTTAAACCAACTCAGAAGCCCCTACGGCCCGAGGGCGCTTGACCGGACACCCGTGCCACTGACCCGGTCTTCTGGGTCAGTGTGTTGTGGTATGGAAACCAAGGGAAGAGAAAGAGCACTGACCTGTAGGAACAGGTCAGTGGCACGGGCCAGAGACGGGCGAGATGTCCGTCCCACCAAGAAGACCGCCTACGGCTTGACGATGACCTGGCTGACCTGTTCGACGAGCATCTCATACACGACCTCAACCGCATCGTTGTTCATGCGGATGCAGCCCATCGAGGCGTCGTTGCCGATGGATGCGGGGTCGATCGTGCCGTGGATGCCGTAGCCGTCGTGGACCGCCGAGTCGCCGATGCCCTCGATGCCGATCCAGCGTTCGCCGATCGGGTTGTCGGGGTTGTTGGCTGCGAAGTGCTCGCCGGTGCGTGGGTTTCGCCAGACGGGGTTGATGAGCTTTGAGTTGTTGCGTACGACAAACTCGCCGATGGGCGTCGAGTCGCCTTCGCCAAGCCCGACGGGGTACGAGCAGAGGAACATCCACTGGCTCTCTGCTCCGGGAGGTCCGGCGTACAGGTCGATCCGGTAGTCGCTCTTGGAAATGATCGCGTGGATCGGCCCGCGCACGAGTTTGATTTTCTGACCGCTACGGATTCGTGAAGGATCTGAAATGCGGTTGRTCCGCTGGATCAGCCGCCAGTCAACCGTCAGGCTTTGCGACTTGGTGATCCTTGCAAGCGAGTTGCCCGGCTGGATTTCGTACATCTCGCTGAGCGTGTCGCCCGGGTAGACCGTGCTGCCAAAGAAGAGTTCCTTGTTGACCGTCGTCAGGTCTTGGCGGATTCGGTGTCTGTCGGCTTGGGTCGCTTCTGCGGATCGCAGTGCATCGTTGAGCACCGCCCTCGCCGAGACGAGTTCGCCCCGGTTGAGGTGCGAGGTGGCCTGTTCGAGCATGTCCGCGATCTGGGCCGCGGGTTGGAAAGTATCAAGCGGCGGCTCGTCGATCGCGGGAACAAAGACCGGGTTGCGATCAAACGCAATCTCTTCGCGCTGGCGTGGTGCCGGCTCAACGATCTCGGTGTACTCAGGAACGCGATCTTCTTGCGGGCGCGTTTGGTTGGATGCGACAGGGTCGATCGTTTCGGGGATCGTGATCGGCGTGGTCGAATCCGTGGCGATCAGCGCGCCGCCTCGGTCAGCGGCATCGGTATTCGCCGGGTCTGCGTTCGAGCCCGAGCCCCCGCCCATGATCCACCACAGGCCAACAAGCCCGAGCAGCGCCAGCGGCACAACGAAGACAGCCTTGGACGGCCCCTTGCGGCGACGCTTGCGAGAACTCCGCGAACCGAACGATCTTCTTTGCGATGGAAGCGACATAGCCCCGATTCCTCCTGAATCAAACACCCAACCTGACCGCTGGTCAGACCGGCCCATCCTCCGTGATGACCGCATCAACACTCCGGTCGTGCGGCTCAATCGGGATCTCATCCACGATCTGACACGAGAGTACCAGACCAACCGTCTTCGCCTTGGCACCAAGCCGAGAAAGAAACCGATCATAGAAGCCCCCGCCCCGGCCAAGACGGGCTTTGCAAGCGGTAAATGCGAGACCGGGCACAATAAGCAGCCCGATCTGGTCAATCGCCAGTTCCGGGGCATCGGGGCTTGGTTCGCGCAAACCGTGCCGGGTTTCCACAAGCTGTCCACGATCGCCCGTCAAAATCGCCGGCGTCATGGCTTTGGTCTCCCAGTCGATCCGCGGAGCCGCGACCGTCACACCCTTTGCCCGCCACATCGCGATCGCCCCCGCGGGGTCGAGTTCGCCGGGCAGGGCGAGGTACGCCATCACCGAGCCGGGGTTTGCGTACCGATCGAGCAGATGGCCACACGCAAGCGCCGAGCGTCGGCGGATCTCGTCTTGGCCCAGTGCTGCCAATCGCTTGCCGATTTCTTGTCGGAGCCGAGCTTTGGGGTTGTCGTTGCCGCAGGCCATCAGCGTTCGTCTTTCTTCTTGGATTGCCGGAGCCGCTTGATCTCTGCGAGCCGTTGGCGGTGGATTTTTTCGTAGCCACGATCAATGGGTTTGTAGTATGTCTTCTCCACGCCGAGGTAGTCCTGCCCGGTCACGCTGTCGGCTTCGTTGTGGCTGTACTGGTATCGTTCGTCTTGGTTCATCTTTCGCCTGTCGCGCATTTTGACACCATCGCCGCTGTCGTCGGTGGTGGGTGATGAGTTCGGGTCGCGCAGGTGCATCGGCACCGGGATCGTCCGCCCTTCGCGCACATCGAGCATCGCCGCGTTGATTGCCGCGTACGCCGCGTTGCTTTTTGGCGCCAGCGCGAGGTAGGTCGCCAGTTGCCCCAGCGTGATGCGCGCCTCGGGCATGCCGATGCGTTCGATGAGCGTCCACGCGCTGGCGGCCATCGTGATCGCGTTTGGGTCGGCGTTTCCGATGTCTTCGCTGGCAAGAATCCCAAGCCTTCGTGCGATAAAACGCGGGTCTTCGCCGCCTTCGAGCATGCGGGCGATCCAGTAGACCGCGGCGTCCGGGTCGCTGCCGCGGATGGATTTGATCAACGCCGAAGCCGAGTCGTAGTGCTCATCATCCGCGTACACCGCGGCCTTCTGCTGGATCGATTCCTGGGCAACCTCGCGGTCGATCACAATCGGCGCGTCCGATGCACCGCTACTGAGGATCGCGACCTCGAGCGCGGTGAGTGCKCGCCGCGCATCGCCGTCGGATTTGATCGCCCAGACATGCAGCGCATCGTCGGTGACATCGAGGTCGAGTTTGCCGTAGCCGTTGTCTGTGTCGGCGATCGCGCGCCGGAGCACATCTTTGATCTCGTCTTCGGTGAGCGATTCGAGCCGAAAGAGTGTGGACCGGCTGACAAGGGCCGCGTTGCAGGCAAAGAGCGGGTTCTCGGTTGTTGCGCCGATGAGCGTGATGAGGCCTCGCTCGACATCGCCCAAGAGCACATCCTGCTGCGCCTTGGTGAAGCGGTGGATCTCATCGAGAAAGAGCATCGTTCTGCTCGATCCCGTTTCGATCCGGCGGGCCGACTCGTCGATAATCTCGCGGATGCGTTTGACGCCCACGCTCGATGCGTTCTCGGCGACAAAGTGTTTCTTGGTGTGGCCCGCGATGATCCGCGCGAGCGTGGTTTTGCCCGTGCCAGGCGGGCCGTGGAAAATCAGGCTGGTGATCGAGTCGGCGCCCAGCATCCGCCGGAGCAGCTTGCCCTYGCCCAGGATGTGCTGCTGGCCCGCGACCTCATCGAGTGTGCGCGGCCGCATGCGCACCGCGAGCGGGGCGACCTTTCGCCGTGCTTCTGCCCGTTGTGTCGCCCAGAGATCCGCCATGACCAGATCCTATCACCGCCCGACCATTCGCCAAGGTCCAGCGACGCGAATGGTTGAAGCGTGGATTTGTGTTCGCTAACCTCACCGGTGCCCATCGCMGAACTGATCCTCTGGTCCCTTGCAACCCTTGCAACTCTGATCCTCTTCGGGTTCCTCGCCCGCGCGCTCTGTGACAACCCACGCAACGACCCAACCTACGGCATCCTTTTCCACGGGTTCCGCATCTACCTCCGGCTCATGCACAAACCTATATATTCAGGTCTTGACAACATCCCGCAAGACGACGGCACGCCCACGATCTTCGTCTGCAACCACACCGCGGGGCTGGACCCGATCCTTGTTCACATCCCAAGCCGACGCGACATTCGGTGGATGATGGCCAAAGACATGCGCACGCCGAGGTTCGATGCGTTCTTGGACTGGATGCGCATCATCGATGTTGATCGGATCAACGGCGACCCGGGCTCTGCGCGCGTGGCGCTTCGGCACCTCGCCGGGGGCGGTTCGGTTGGCATCTTCCCAGAAGGCGGCCTCGAACGACCGCCCAAGCAGCTCATCGAGTTCATGCCGGGCGTGGGCCTGCTGATCAAAAARTCCAAAGCYCGMGTCGTGCCSGTGGTCATCGAMGACACGCCMCAGATMGACCCGGCGTTTGCCAGCCTGTGGCACASAAGCMRMTCRCGCGTGACRTTYTACCCSGCGATTGAMTATTCAAATTCWGGCCTGTCTTCYAAAGATATYGCGCGGGATTTGTTTGAGCGGTACAAAGCATGGACCGGCTGGCCCACCAACGAAAACCCGATTCATGAGGCGTGCAAAACGGGCGAGATTGACGAGTTTCTGCCTCTCGAGCCGACCCGCCCCAAAAGAACGCGCAGGTCTTCTTGATCGTGTACACTTCTGCTTTGATCAGCAAGGGAAACTCGCTGTAGCGGCTTTGTGAGAGCGGGCTCGAGGGATATACGTATTTGGAGTAGGGTGCGAGGATGATTAAACTTACAAAACCACACCTGCTACCACCGCTACTTAAACGGCAGTACTACACACATGCCATACTGGTTTCAGCTTTTTTGCTCTTTACTCTTAGCGTGGTATTCGTCCCAATTTCCATGAAGATCACCGCCGCACTGCTTGTTGTGCCGCCGGCTTGCGGCATTCTTTGGTCACACCGACGATTCAGACAATCCGCTGACAAGGCTCGTGAGGCATCGCTTTGCCTATGCCCTCACTGCGGCACACCGTTCACTACAACTGATACCGGGAGCCACCACTGTAAACACTGTGGCTGTAAATTCGAAATCAGTCTTGCTAACCAACGCTGGCGGGGAGTTGTGCTTCTATGCAAAACGAAGCAATCAGGCCCGACACCTTCTGGACTAAAGGGAATGTCCACTTGGCAAGTGCTGATTGTCGGCCCCAGCTTGTTCTTTGCTGGCAGCCTGATAGCACAGTTTGTAGTACCTTTCCGAGCACCAACGAGCACTGCGCATTTCATCTCACTCGCGATAGCCAGTATCGCGATTATCTTTGCCCCCGTCACTATTCTGTCAGTGTTCGAGCAAAGAAAGCTGAACAAGCTCAAAC
>NVSP01000053.1 GCA_002732755.1 Phycisphaera sp. | reverse complement strand
CCGCCGCCCTCGCCGCCGCCGCGATGGTCCTGTTCATCCCCGCGCTGACRCTCCCGATCRTGMSVMWYBWRSGRYWDGSYCAMKRRWMSMKCGMSKCKRWYWRKWMVRSYWYSRYCGSCWKRMWYGYYKAGGGCCACTACGCGATTGGGYTGACGGTKCTSTTCTTTTCGATYATCGCRCCWRTCGCCAAAYTSTCGGCACWCTTCGTGCTCAGCTTCGGTGGCCAATTGCTCTCGTCCGGCTCGCGTTCGTGGATCTACCACGCCGTCGAGTTCATCGGCCGATGGGGCATGCTCGATGTCCTGCTCGTGGCGATCCTYGTCGCGGTCGTCAAACTCGGCGACCTCGTCGAAGTSACRCCCGGGCYGGGSGTGATTGTGTTCGGSRYGGTCGTCATGCTGAGTATGCTCGCATCAATCTCGTTCAATCCGCACGCCATCTGGGAAAACGACGCATGAATGACACACCTGATACACCTGTTGCCAAAGTCGAAAGCCAACCCAAGCGTTCGAGCCTGCTCTGGATCGTTCCTTTCGTGGCGCTCGCTGCGGTCGTCGCGTTTGTGTTCATACAGGCAAGCGCCGAGCGTGGTCCGCGCATCGCGATCATGTTTACCGACGCTTCGGGATTGAAGCCCGGCGCGGATTTGGTCCATCGCGGCCTGCATGTCGGTGTGGTGCGCAGCGTCGAGCTTGATTCGGATCTCAAAACCGTCATCGTGCGCGCCGAGATCGCGCCCCACGCCGCGGGCCTTGCGCGTGAAGGCACAAAGTTCTGGATCGTTCGGCCCGAGGTCAGTCTCGACCGGGTCTCTGGTCTCGAAACACTGCTGGGGCCGAGGTACATCGCTGTCCACCCGAGCGACGAGCCCGGCAAGCGCACCCGGCGGTTCGATGGCCTGAGTGAATCATTCCGTGGTCTCGATGAATATGAAACAACCGGTTTCGCCATTCGTCTGAGCGCCAGATCCGCAGGCTCCATCTCGCCCGGCTCGGCGGTGCTCTTCCGCAACATGCCCGTCGGCGTGGTCACCGGTGTACGCCTCGCCGACAACGCGGCCTCGGTCGAGATCGATGCGGTCATCGAACAACGATACGCTCCATTGATCCACACCAAAACCCGTTTCTGGGACGCCAGCGGCGTGGGTGTTGATTTTGGATTATTCAGAGGACTGTCCATCGACGCAGGTTCGCTCGATTCTGTCTTGCGCGGTGCAAYCGGATTCGCAACCCCAAAGAAACCGGGCGACCGCGTTGAGTCTGGCGCAGAGTTCGATCTTGCGCCGAGCGTCAACAATGATTGGCTGGATTGGGCACCCGAGATCCAACTCGGCGGCAGGTAGCCAGCTATCTGTGCCACGGCTGTGTCAGCCGTGYSWWRWWSMMCATGKKSWWYWWSRCACGGCTGACACAGCCGTGGCACAGMWAGSWRKYKRMSTKSCRMNNCGAGTTSGMYCWMGGCCAAAGCCGAGAACAGAAACCGCCGACTAGGCGTGCATACACTCTTGGCATGAGCCTAATCGTCACCGGAACTATTGGAATCGATACCGTTGAAACCCCGTCGGGCGAGACCCGCACGGACATCCTCGGCGGGTCGTGCGCGTACTTCTCCGCAGCAGCCCAGCACCACGGCAAGGTCAACATGGTCGCCGCTGTGGGCGAGGACTTCCCCACCGAATACCGCGATGTGCTCGGCGGATTTGCCAACATCGACACGCGCGGCCTTGAGATCCGCAGCGGCTCCAAAACCTTCCGCTGGGGCGGCAAGTACCACGACAACATGGACCACCGCGACACGACCTTCACCGATCTGAACATCCTCGAAGAAGCGCCGCCGACCGTGCCCGACGAGTACAAAGACTCGCAGTATGTCTTCCTCGCCAACGGCCACCCGGCGGTCCAACTCGGCATGCTCSRSSAWYYGCCANWAYYKMWMSYYMKCYGTCSCSGASWCGATKRWCCKCWRRMTYAWSMYSSCMMKSRAYSMYMTRAAMRYCCYSRTCARYMMMGTSRWYRSKYYYRYGSYYWMCWACKWCSASSCGMWSCWSKYGRYSRGMCASCAGAACACCGTCGCCGCCGCTAAGCACATCCTCGATATGGGGCCGAGCTTCGTTGTTGTCAAGAAGGGCGAGCACGGCTGTCTTTTCGTCATGCGAGACGAGCAAGGCATCGGGATCGGCGCACTGCCTGCCTACCCCGCCGAGATCGTCATCGATCCGACCGGCGCGGGCGACAGCTTCGCCGGCGGCATGATGGGGTACCTCGCGCACGACCACGGCGGCGAACCCGAGTTCAATCTCGCAAGGCTCAAAACCGCCCTCGCCCACGGCACGGTCATGGCGAGCTTCACCATCGAAACCTTCTCCCTCGAACGACTCGCAAGCCTGAATACCGCGGACCTAGCCGAACGGTTCGACGAGTTCGCAACGATGCTCCGGGTCCACTAAGAAACATGGCCGACGACTATCTCAAACCGTACGAAGAAGCCGTCAAAGCGGGCGGCACAGGTTTTGAGTCGTTGCTCTGGCGCAACAAAAAATTTCAACTCGTGCGATTTCGTGTGTTGTGTGAAGTAGCCGCCGCTGGACTTCAGAAGCCCGATGTCCCGGCAAGCCTCGACAAACTCACAGGCCGGGTCATCGCCGACATGGGTTGCGGCCGCGCCGACCTCTGCCAATGGCTCGGTGAAAATGGGGTCGAGTACGGCAAATACATCGGTGTCGAGGGCATCGGCGACCTCGCAGAAGTGTGCCGTCGGCGAATCGTCGATGAGAAATTCCAAATGGCTGAAGTTGTCGAGAGCGACTTCGCAGCAGACCCGCGGATCTTTGAATCACTCGTCAAAAACCACGGCACCGAACTCTTCCTCTTCAGCGGCTCGCTCAACACATTCGAGCAAAGCCACGCGATCGAAGTCATCGCCAACGCATTTAATGCACTGGGAACAAACGGCGGCGTGGTCTTCAACTTCCTCAGCGACCTCGTCCGCGACCCACCCTCAGACGACACCGGCCCCGCTCAACGCTTTGACACACTGGGCGTGTTCAAACAGCTCTCAAAGCTCACCGGCAAAATCGCACTCCGCCACGACTACCTCTCCGGCCACGACGCAACGATCGGTATTTTTAGATAATCCAACCGTGGGGGTGGCGTCCCGCCGCCCATCTTTTCCAATCGGGACCGGTAGTTGGTAGTCTCAATGGGCGGCGGGACGCCACCCCCACGGGTAAGAGGTGTTACTTACCCTCAATAATATCCAAAACATCATCCGATGCCTGGCTCCGAATCCCCGCATCATCGAGCACACCTTCGGTTGCGCCCTCAAGCTTCTTGCGATCAAACACCATCGTCTCGTTCGTCGTGCCCGCAAACTTGAACTCGATAAACTCACCCTCAGCGCTCCGCAAAATCTCAGCGAGGTGTGCAAGGTTCTTGACCTCTTCGCCGTTGACGGTTTCAAGCACAGGCAAAAACCCAAGCCCGTAACCCTTGGTCACGCGGTGCGGGAAGAACGGCGAAGGCAGCACGATCAACTCTTCGCCCTCGAACTCGGCTTCGTCACCAAGCCGCGTAATGATCGGGTTCCCGTTGACCGAGAGCACGCCCGCAGCCCGTGATGCGGCGCTAGCAAGCTCGGCGTACACAGGCGAAAATACCATCGGCCCGTGGATCAGATAGCTCGGGTATGCGCCATCGAGTCGTTTCTGCAACAGATCAAGTGTTGGTGAGACCGGGAGATCGATCTGGACCTGCTCGCCGTCGCGGATTAGTGTCAAGGGCACGGAACCATCGGCACCGAGTTTGGCGACATAGTACCCAAAGTGCAGCCGGAAACCTCCGTCAACATCCACCATCCCGCGGTTGTCGATGTCGTGCTCGCCGACCATGTCGATCACATCCCACTCTTGAAGCAGCGAGTCTTCGTCGGCAGAAGTCACGATCAACCCGGTATCGGATCTTTCAAGCCCCAGGCTTCGGCGCACAGCCGGGTTCTCGGCGGTTTGAAGCGTCTCGAACATGCGGGCGTTGCCCTCGTGGCTTCCGTCTTCGATGTCGGCAAGGAATGAATTAATCTCGTCGGTTGGGATGACATACCCGATGTTCTCTGCCGCGAGTATGCCGCTAAAGACCAGCCCGATGACGCGGTCGCCGACAAAGACTGGCCCGCCCGAGTTGCCCGGGTTGAGCGCGGTATCGACCTGCATCCGCAGCCCGAGCGTGTTGCCGTTGTAGTCGGTGTATTCGAGCCTGCTGACGATGCCCTCAGTGACCGACAGCGCATCGCCGCCCATCGGATAACCGATGGCCTGCACCGTCGAGCCGATCCTTGGGAGTTCGTTGGAAAGTGCCGCCGCCGGGTAGGTGTCAAAGAAGCTCTCGTCTTCGAGCTCGATCAGTGCCAGATCAATCCCTCGCGCGATGGCGACCACATGACCCTCAAACTTCTCCGAGCTTTGGTAGGGCTGGACAAGGATTCGTCGGCCGTAGTTGACGACATGGGCGTTGGTCAGGATCTGGTTGCCGTTGATGATGACGCCCGAGCCTGTCGATTCTGATGGCCGCYKKMGNRWSMAGRGCKKKRTNYWSRTWCGNGCATMYKSGCNNAKTCGKMTARATMTKSANCCWCKYTCYRKSGSMYGNKYCKCGWCNCTNCGGGTTGGGCCGCTGCGACTTGGATCGGAAGAAGGCCAAGCAAGAGGCCAACAAGTAATACGCGTCCGTGCATCGAGTAGATCCTTTCAAGGGATTCTGGTGAGGGTGTGCTTCACAGGATCGTACCGCCTCGACGCCCCGGCGCGGCGGGGGCTCTTCAAGCTATCATCACAGCATGGCAACAATCCTCGTCCTCCAGCACAGCAAAGTCGGAGCCGGCCGCCTCGGTGCCACGCTCCGTGACCACGCTTTCACACTCGATATCCGCAAGGTCGCCATCCCGGTAGAACAAGGCGGCGACCCGATGCCAGACAGCCTCGATGGCTACCAGGGAGTCCTCTTGCTTGGCGGTCCCGCCTACCCCGACCAGAACGACGACTGGATCCTCAAAGAACTTGACCTCATCAAAGAAGCCCACGCCAAAGAGTTGCCCCTGATCGGGATCTGCCTCGGCCACCAACTCATCGCCCGCGCCCTCGGCGGCGAGGTCGCCAAAATGGACAAGCCCGAGTGGGGTTTCGAGACCGTCGAGCTGACCGTCCCGGGCCAGATCGATTCATCGCTCGGCGGCATCCCTTGGTCATGCCCGCAGTTTCAGTCCCACACCTACGAGGTCACAACCCCGCCACCCGGCGCGGTGGTCCTCGCAAAAAACGACAACTGCGGCGTGCAGATCTTCCGCGCCGGCCAACGCACCTTCGGCTTCCAGTTCCACTTCGAGGCCGACGGCACGATGCTCGAGTTCTTCGAAAAAACCGATGCAGACCTCATGGCAGAAGCGGGCATCACAAGCTCCCATTTCAGAGCGCAGACGATCGAGCACTACGACATGTTCGCCCGCGTCGCCGACCGCCTGTGCGTCAACCTCGTCACCTACGCCTTCCCGTTCAGCTCGCTCACACACGCGTAACACACATGGGTTCCAAACTGACGATCACGACGCCACGCGACTTCGACCTGATGCGCGATGTCTGTTCCTATGGCTACTTCGTCCTCGCGCCAAACCGCTGGGACACCAAGAACCTCACACTTACCCGCCCGCTGAATCTTGCAAACGGACCCGCGATCGTTGTTCTTCGCCAAGCCGAACGCGGCAATCTCCGCGCAGTCTTTGATCGAACGCTCGACAGAGCAGAACAAGCCGAGGCTCGCACGCAAATCTCGCGCATGCTCCGCCTCGACGAAGACGAAACTCACTCAAAGGCCTTCCACAAGGCGGATGCGCGCTGGAAAAARWSCGGCARGGSWMGGCTSTTYCGYTCGCCRACRCTCTTTGAGGATGTGATCAAAACCGTCACGAGCTGCAATGTGTCTTGGCCCAGCACCGTCAACATGAACAAGCAGATGTGCCGGCACCTCGCCAAGGCAGGCTGCTTCCCGACCGCGGCCCGCGTGTCCCGCACCCGCGTTGGCACACTCCGGGGCCGATGCCGTGTTGGCTATCGGGACCAACGCATCATCGACCTCGCCAAGCTCTTCTGCAAAGGCCACATCGACGAGCCTTGGCTCCAAAGCCCAGCGACACACGACGACGACATCTTCGAGTTTCTCAAGACACTCCCCGGCATCGGCCCATACGCCGCGGGCAACATCATGATGCTGCTGGGCAGATACTCACGCCTGGCCATCGACACCGAAACAATCCGCCACGGCAAAGCAGTCCTCGGCATGACCGGCACCGACCGCCAAATCACCAAAAAACTCGAAGCACACTACGAGCAATTCGGYGAGTTCAAATTCAAAAGCTACTGGTTCGAGCTTTGGACCTTCTACGAAACAAAGCAAGGCCCAAGCCAAGAATGGGATCGCGAAGAAACCGCAACCGCGTTCACCGCTACAAACTTCTGATCGGAGTCTTCATGCCCCTTGGATTCGCAGAACTCGTCCTAGTTGTCAAGGATGTCCCAAAGGCGGCAGCCTTCTACCGCGACATCGTCGGACTCACTCTCGAACACGAGATGAGCGACACATGGGCGTGGTTTATCATGGGCCCGCCCGACCGACCACAACGCCTGGCGCTGCACAGCGGCCCGCTGCTCTTTGAAGAGTTCTCGCCACGCCCCGAGGGCAAGCGGTGGGGGCCAATTCACTTTGCGCTCCAAGTCGATCGACAAAAACTCCCCGAGATGTTGGATCGACTCCGCGCCGCCGATGTCCCGATCCACGGCCCAACATTTTTCGAGTGGATGAACGCCGACTCGTACTACTTCTACGACCCCGACGACAACCTCGCCGAGTTCTGGTGCCCGCGCACCGCCGATTAAAAATTCGTGCAAATATCGCCGCCCCGATCTGCCGATGATCCCTTCACCAATGACCGACCAGCCCTCACCAACCCGATCGCCAGCACGGCTCCTGATCCATGTCGGCCTGCACAAGACCGGCACAACATGGCTCCAGGACCGCGTCTTCATCAACAACGCGCTCGGCTTTGAGTCCCCGTGGGGCCCGATGGCTTCGCCCGCAGTCGCCGAGTTCATGCTCGTCGATCCGCTCTCGTTCGATGCGCAAGCAACGCTTAATCGCCTCGGCAAAGAGATCGACGCCGCCCGCGCCAAGGGCTACATCCCCGTCCTCTCACACGAGGGCCTGYCATCGCGCCCAGTCCGCGGCACCTACTACGCACCGACCGTTGCCAATCGCCTCAAAGAAGCATTCCCCGATGCCCGCATCGTCATCGGCATCCGCGAACAACGCGGCATGATCCTCTCGCTCTACCGCCAATTCGTCCGCAACGGCGGGGTCTACTCGCTTACGCAATTCATCGGCACCGGAAACGAACCCCAAGGCTGGTCGCCCCTGTGCCGATTCGACTTCTTCCATTACGACCGATTCGTGAAACTCTACCAAGACATGTTCGGCGAAGACAGCGTCCTCGTCCAGCCGCTCGAACTCCTGCGCGACGATGAGCCAATGTACCTCAACCGCCTGCTGCAGKTCGCCGGCAGCACGGGCGACCCCAACGACCTGACCAAAGCCGGCGCTTCAAATGTCGGTTGGGGTGGGCAAACGCTCGAACTCTTCCGCTTCTTCAGCAGGTTCGCTGTCCGCAACCCGCTCGGCCCAAAGCAACCCTTCTGCGTCCGAAACGCGCAACGGGTTTGCTACAAGGTTGACAAGCTCATCCCAAAGAAACGCCACGCATCCATCGAACGAAAGTGGAAGGCGTATGTCGCCCAGCGGTGCAGCGATAGCTTCAATGCAAGCAACACCAAGCTCGCCGAAATGACGGGTCTTGATCTTGGCGCGATGGGCTACCCCGTCGGCTGACTCTCGCGTGCGTTTGCGTAGTCCTGCAACGCCGCGACATTCCAATCGCCCGCGCGGAGTGCCTGGATCGCATCGACCGCCGCTTCTGCGCCTGTGATTGTCGTGATAATTGGCACCGAGAGCCGAACCGTCGCCGCCCGGATCACGCCCTCGTCGGTGCCAAACCCGGAAACCGTCGGCGTGTTGATCACCAAGTGGATCTTGCCGTCGGTCATCAGGTCGATCACATTGGGGCGAGCACCCGCAGAGAGTTTTTCGAGCWCCGTCGGTCGCAGCGCGTGCTTTGCCAGCACATCCGCAGTCCCCTTCGTCGCGTAGACCGTAAAGCCCATCGCCATCAGTGTCCTTGTCAACGGCACAATCRTTTTTTTATCACTATTTCGAACCGAAACGAATACTCCGCCCTCGCTGGGCAGCTTCACGCCCGCCGCCATCGAAGCCTTCAAGACCGCCACCGGCAGCGACACATCAATCCCCATCACCTCGCCCGTCGAACGCATCTCGGGCCCAAGCACAACATCAACACCCGGGAACCTGCTAAACGGGAACACCGATTCCTTCACCGCGTGCATACCCGCGTGGTCAACTTCCTTAGTGCCAAGCTCATCGAGCGTCCGCCCCATCATCACCTTCGACGCGATCGACGCCCAAGGCACATTCTTGGCTTTACCCACAAACGGCACGGTCCGGCTCGCCCGCGGATTCACCTCGATAATGAAAATCCGATCATCCTTGATCGCCATCTGCACATTCATCAGCCCACACACGCCCAAACTTTCCGCAAGCTTTCGCGCCGTCGCGCGCACACGCTGGACGACCGAATCGCCAAGCGACCAAGGCGGGATCGTGCAAGAGCTATCACCAGAATGCACGCCGGCTTGYTCRATGTGCTCCATYANMGCCRCNGAYSARSGCTTNTSCCTNTTKCYMTTGMGWWRGTNKGCAMMRRCRTCNMRCMTSWRSTYYTGWSGCWKCWTYMAGWWRMWGANCAMMSRMRRKMSGCSYRTSMTNAMGSSCCGACACATCCACCGCGCCCGCCATGTACTTCTTGAGCGCCGCTTCGTCCGAACAAATCTCCATCCCGCGCCCGCCCAGCACATAACTGGGCCTGACCAAGACCGGATACCCGATCGAATCCGCAACACGAACCGCATCCTCGATTGATCGCGCGATACCGGACGCCGGCCTATCTAGCCCAATCTCTTCAAGCAACGCATCAAACCGCTCACGGTCTTCTGCGAGATCAATCGAATCAAGAGCAGTTCCCAGCAGCGGCACACCCGCACGATCCAACCCATGTGCCAAGTTCAACGGCGTCTGTCCACCAAGTTGTACAATCGTGCCGAGAACATTGCCTTCGGTGGCCTGGCTCTCCGAGCCGGGTGTCCCATCGTTGAGTGTCTCAATCACATTGAGCACATCCTCAAGCGTCAATGGCTCAAAGAACAGCAAATCGCTCGTGTCATAGTCCGTGCTCACCGTTTCCGGGTTGCAGTTGATCATGACCGATTCATACCCAAGCTCACGCGCCGCCAGCGAAGCATGCACGCAGCAGTAGTCAAACTCGATCCCCTGTCCGATTCGGTTCGGCCCGCCACCAAGAATGATGACCTTCTCTTTGTCTGTGATTCTTATTTCAGATTCAGCGCCCCCTTCCCCCGTGGGGGCGGCGTCCCGCCGCCCATCCCCAGCATCACTGGGCGGCGAGACGCCACCCCTACGAGTTTGTGACGGAAACTCATAGGTCGAGTAGTAGTACGGCGTAATCGCCTCAAACTCTGCGGCACATGTATCAACAAGCTTGTACACGGGCCGAATTCCAAGCCCCTCGCGGTGCCGACGCACCCTCAGCGACATCTCATCACTCGTCGATCCCAAGTACAAATTTGCCAACTGCGGATCGGAATACCCAAGCCGCTTCGCCTCGGCAAGTGTTTCCTTTGGCACATCTTCAAGCGTCGCGTGCGCTGTCAACTCATCCTCAAACTCAACAAGCTGTGCAAACTGATCGAGAAAGAACGGATCGATCCGTGTCAGCTCGTTGATGCGTTCAAGACTCCAGCCCATCTTGAATGCGTACCGGATGTAGTACATCCGCCCCTGGCTCGGCACGCTGAGCTTCCGCACCAGCTTGTCATCGTCAATCGGCCACTCGCTCTCGCCGCCCCGCTGGGACATCAGCCATTTGTCGCTCTTATCAAGCCCGAATCCGAATCTCTTGACATCCAGCGATCGGATGCCCTTCTGGAAACTCTCCTTGAATGTCCGCCCGATCGACATCACCTCGCCGACGGATTTCATCTGCGTCGTCAGCGTTTCGTCGGCATCGGGAAACTTCTCAAAGGTCCACCGCGGGATCTTCGTCACCACATAGTCAATCGTCGGCTCAAAGCACGCGCTCGTCGTGCCCGTGATGTCGTTACGCAGCTCGTCGAGCGTGTACCCGACCGCAAGCTGTGCCGCGATCTTGGCAATCGGAAACCCCGTCGCTTTCGACGCCAACGCACTGGACCGGCTGACCCGCGGGTTCATCTCGACAACAACAAAGTCGAACTTGCCATCTTCCGGGTTCGGGTTGATCGCAAACTGCACATTCGATCCACCCGTCTCGACACCCACCGCGCGCATCACCGCCAGCGAAGCATCCCGCAGCGCCTGGTATTCCTTATCAGTCAGCGTCAGGATCGGCGCGACCGTGATCGAGTCGCCCGTGTGAACACCCATCGCGTCGATGTTCTCGATGCCACACACGATGATGCAGTTGTCGTTGACATCGCGGATGACCTCAAGCTCGTATTCCTTCCAACCGATCAGGCTCTTGTCGATCTGCACCTGCGTGATCATCGAAGCATCAAGCCCCCGCTGCACAAGATCGCGGTACTCCTCGGCGTTGTACGCGATCCCGCCACCAAACCCACCAAGCGTAAACGCAGGCCGAATGATCGCGGGCAGCCCCATGCTGTCCATCACATCAATTCCGTCCTGCAACGACTCAACAGTCACCGCCGGCGGCGTCTTCAGCCCGATCTTCTTGCAAATCTGCGCAAACTCCTTCCGGTCCTCGGCCCGGTGGATCACCTCGCGCGTCGCGCCGATCATCTCAACGCCCAGCTCTTTGAGCACACCTAGGTCGTGCAGCTCACACGCGCAGTTGAGCGCCGTCTGCCCGCCAAGCGTTGGCAGCAGCGCATCGATCGGTGTTCCATTGTCTCGCTCTTTTTCAATAATCTTGCGGACTGTTTCCGGCGTGATCGGCTCGATGTAGGTCCGGTCGCTAAACGCCGGGTCCGTCATGATCGTCGCAGGGTTCGAGTTGACCAGAACCACCCGGTACCCCTCGGCCCGAAGCGCCTTGCACGCTTGCGTCCCAGAGTAGTCAAACTCACAGCCCTGACCGATCACAATCGGACCGGAACCGATGAGCAGGATCGTTGAGATATCATCACGCTTTGGCATCGCCAGTCAGCCTCCAAGCCGCCAGGCGGATTCACTCCTGGCAAACTCCACGAGCGTAGGCCCACGCCCACGCGGTTTGGGAGTTCTGGCGTCCCAAGTCCTGCATCTTCACAATCGCCATGGCGTGAGCCAGCACCGATTGCAGATTTTGATCCGCATAAAACCAGCCTCTCATGGTAATTACCGGGCTTTGGACCGATTCTCACCGAATCTATGCTCACACTGAACCAGAGCCGCCCGCCGGTCGTTGATAGCATTGATCTGTCAGAGACCACGGAGGGGGTACTCGCACATGTGCGGCATCGTTGGATACATCGGAACTGTCCCGGCCAAGAACCTGCTCATCGAAGGGCTCAAGCGCCTCGAATACCGAGGCTACGACTCGGCGGGCATCGCCATCGCATCAGACACCGGATTCGACATCGAACGAGCCGTCGGCAGGGTCGCCAATCTCGAAGCCAAACTCGAAGGCACCGACAAGTTCAAGGGCACCACCGGAATCGCCCACACCCGCTGGGCAACCCACGGCTCGGTTACCGAAACAAACTGCCATCCGCACACCGACAACGACAAGAATATCTGTGTCGTCCACAACGRCATCATCGAGAACTTCACCGCCATCCGCACCTGGCTCGCCGAGCGGGGCCACACTTTCAGAACCGAGACTGATACCGAGGTGCTCGCGTGCCTGATCGCCGAACTCTATGACGGCGACCTCGAAGCCGCGGTCAAAGCCGCGCTCCGCGAAGTCACCGGCGCCTACGCCATCGCCGTGTTGTCAACAGAAGAACCCGGCGTGCTCGTCTGCGCCCGCAAAGGCARSYMRMWYAYKKTCRKYSKMRRSWSYKWTNAATATKTYMWCKMGWMMSMSMYWWMYRMMWKYSTYKMMYAMWSYTMYCGCGCCTTTGCGCTTGACGACTACAATGTTGTCCGTCTGACCCGCGATTCCATCCGCACCTCGACCATCCACAACAAAGAAGTCACCCCAAAGGTCATGCAACTCGAACTCGAACTCGACCAGATCGAGCTTGGCAGCTTTGACCACTACATGCAAAAAGAAATCTTTGAGCAACCCGAAGCTCTGCGAAACACGCTCCGGGGCCGGGTCGATCGCGACGAGGGCAGGATCGTGCTCGGCGGCCTCCTTAGCCACGCCAAAGAACTGGTCCGCTCGCGCAAGTTCGTGATGATCGGCCAGGGCACCGCTCTCCACGCTGGCATGATCGGTGAATACCTCCTCGAAGATCTCGCCAAGATCCCCACCGAGGTCGRATACGCAAGCGAGTTCCGCTACCGCAACCCCATCGTCGAAGAGGGCACCGTCGTCTGCGCCGTCAGCCAATCCGGCGAGACCGCCGACACGCTTGCGGCCCTGGGCGAAGCCCGCGACAAAGGCGCGCTCTCGCTGGGCATCGTCAACGCCGTCGGCTCGACCATCGCCCGCACGACCGACACCGGCGTCTACCTCCGCGTGGGGCCAGAGATCGGCGTCGCCTCGACCAAGGCATTCACCGGGCAGGTCACCGTGCTGGCGATGATGGCGCTCTTTCTTGGACGCAGGCGGCTCCTGAGCGTCGAAAAATGCAAGCAAATGATCGGCGAGCTTGAATCAATCCCCGGCAAAATCGAGCAGGTGCTCGCGCAAGCAGACCAGATCAAAGCCGTCACCGAGAAATACATCCACCGTGAGAACTGGCTCTTTATGGGCCGGGGCTTCAACTACCCGACCGCCCTTGAAGGCGCGCTCAAGCTCAAAGAAATCAGCTACATCCACGCCGAGGGCATGCCCGCAGCCGAGATGAAGCACGGCCCGATCGCCCTCATCACCGAGGGCATGCCAACAGTCTTCATCGCAAACCGCGGCGCGCAATACACCAAGGTCATGGCGAACATCGAAGAGGTCCGCGCCAGAGGCGGGCATGTCATCGCCGTCGCCACCGAGGGCGACACCGAGATCCAGCGGGTCGCCGAGGACATCCTCTGGGTGCCCGATGTCGCCGAGCCGCTCAGTCCGCTGCTCACAGTTGTGCCGTTGCAATTGATGGCGTACTACGCAGCCGTCGCGCGAGGCCACGATGTAGACAAACCACGAAACCTCGCAAAGAGCGTCACCGTCGAGTGATCGCCCCAAAGGTTTTCGTATCGTGCTCGTGGGTTTGTCAAATGCTGGGTGCCACGGACGAATTCTCACGAAGCTATTTCTCTGAGGCAGATTCTGGCGTTGTATATGGCGATCTTTGCGGTGACCCACCGGCGGACTCGGTCGAGCCTTCGGA
>NVSP01000052.1 GCA_002732755.1 Phycisphaera sp. | reverse complement strand
CTTCTTGAATGCGCTTGTTGAACTCCGCCGGAGTCTCCGGCATCGGCACGACACCGATACGGTCCAGCTTCGTCTTCACATCGGGTAGCGCAAGCAGCTTGTTGATCGCCGCATTGAGACGATCGACAACCGGCTTCGGCGTTGCCGCTGGCGCGAGCACGCCGATGTGCCAAACCTTCGCCCCCGCCGCCAGCAACACGATCACGCCCACTGCGCCGATGAGCACCGCGGTGCCGAGGTCTTCTTTCATGATGACCGCGCAGACCAGCCCAAGCACGATCAGCATCGGGACCAGCCCGCGCCAGAACAGCCGGAGCCGATCCCCCGCCGACACCGCGCACCACGCCAGCAAACCGAGCATGCTCCACTTGACGATTTCGCTGGGCTGGATCGAGAGCGTCCCAAAGACGGGCGCGGGGATCTCGATCCAGCGCGATGAAAAATTCTTCTCCCGTGCGATGCCCGGCAAGTACACCAGCAACAACAACCCAAGAAGCGCAGCAGCCCCGACACCAAGCATCAGATAGAACCGGCCCGGCCTTGGTTTGATCGCGCGCTCGACGAGTCTTTGGGGCACAAACGCCATCGCCCCCATCACCCCGATCGCAAGAGCCGCGTACATGCCAGTTCGGCCCGACATGATCGCGATCGGAGAAAGCCCCCCGTCGACCAAGATCGGCTGCTCGGCTGACGCCTGGTCGATCTGCATGCCGGCGCTGGTCACCATCAGAACGCCCAGCGTCAAAAGAGCAAGCGCGCACAAAAACAAGATTTGACCGTTGCGGAGCACACTCTGACATCGTCGTAAACCCGCTTCACGGGCCAGATTCCAAGCCGAAATCACGACGCGACACGCAAGTCGGTTAGTATATACTGACTCATCAAAAAGGAGACCCGCCATGCTTCGCCGATTGTCAACCCTCGCCCTCGCGTTCTTTACACTCAGCGCAGCCGCCGACCCGGTGGACGATGCCCTGCTCGGCAAAGTCGGCTCGGGCACGATGACCGAATCCGTCGCCGCCCTGACCGACCTGCTCGCGGCGAACCCGGACGACGACCGCACGCGACTGGCGCTTGGCATGCTCAAGATCATCAAGACCGGCGAATCCACCAGCCAGTGGTTCTACCGCTACGGCGTCGGCAACCCGACAAAGAATGTCAGCATGTTCGTCTTCCCCATGCTCGCGTCGGTCCCAAGCAACCCGGAGCCCGAACAACTTAGCATCAAAGATATCGACATATTCATGAAATCATGGATGGCAGATCTCGCCGAGGCCGAGATGGTCCTTACGAAAATCAAAGACGGCAATATCAGGCTCGATGTTGATATCGCCAAGCTCCGGCTCGACCTCAACGGCGACGGGGTGGCATCCGACCGAGAAATGACGGGCAGGGCTTTCTTCGATGTGCTCTGGCGCGGCCCCGCAGATGAAGACCCCACCTTCATCATCGGTGCCGACCGAGCAGACGCCGAGTGGCTCATCGCATACTGCCACATTTTCATGGCGTTTGGTGAACTCTATCTCGCCCACGATTTCAGCGACATGTTCGAACGCACGGGCCATGTCTTCTTCCCAAACACCGACACGCCGTTCGATTTCATCAAGGGCCGAAACGTCTTCGACCCGATGGGCGCTGGCGTCGACATCGCCGACATCATCGCGGCGTTTCATCTCATGCGGTTCGAGGTTGATGAACCAGAACGCATGGAAGCAGCCCGCCAGCACTTCCTCCGGGCGATCGGGCACAGCAGGATCATGTGGGTCCACGCGATGGGCGAGACGGACAACCACCGCGAATGGCTCCCAAACCCAGAGCAAGACGGCGTAATGCAAGGCATGGCGATAACAGCAGACCGCATCAAACTCTGGCACGACCTCCTCGCCGACACCGAAGCAGCCCTCAACGGCACAAAACTCCTCCGCTTCTGGCGGGGCGACGGCAGCAAGGGCATCAACCTCCGCAAGTTCTTTGAAGAACCCCAAACCTTCGACCTGATCCTCTGGATCCAGGGCACCGCGGCCCGGGACTATTTAGAAGAAGGCGAACTCACCCGCGACTTCCTCTGGCGAGACTTCGAGCGCGCGTTCGGGAACGAACCATTCCGATATATTTTCTATGTAAATTAATCTATTTAAGAATATTAAGCCGAACCGTCGGATCAAGATCCGTCAAAGGTTTGGCGATCAGGTCGTACCCATCCGCCGCGACGATTGTGCACCGGACAAGCTCACCCGGTGCGATCTTCTGGCGCGACTGCACATAGGTCACGCTGTCGATCTGCGGCGCCTGGTGGTACGCCCGGCCCTGATAGAGCCTGCCACCCTTTGACACGCCGCTTGTCGAAACAACCTCGCTGCCCGTCTCTTTGTCGATCAGGATGTCGAGCTGCACACCCGAATCCATCGGTTTTTTCTCATCGARCTGCTGCGCCAAGAAATCGGCCTGCTCGAACGCGATCTTCTGCTGGAGTTGCATGATCTCGGCCTTGCGCTGAGCCTTGACCTCGGCGGGCACCGCGAGCTTTGGGTCGTCTTCCAGCGTGCCAGCGGGTGTGCCCGGCTCTGCGGAATACTCGAACACACCAACCGCATCGAACCCGACCTCGTCGATAAACTCTAAAAGTTGCTCGTGGTCTTGGTCTGTTTCACCCGGGAAACCGGAGATAAAGGTTGTGCGGATGGCGATGCCCGGCACACGGTCGCGGAGTTTGTGCATGAGGTCGAACTGCTGATTCGCATCAACATGCCGGCGCATCATCTCGAGCATCCGCTGGCTCGCGTGCTGGAGTGGGATGTCGATATAGGGCAAGACCCGCCCGTTCTGGCTGAGTTCCGCGAACGCATCGATGAACTCATCGCGGAAGTTGCTCGGGTAGGCGTACATGAGCCGGACCCAGCCGTGACCGCCGGCGTCATCGACCGCGCCAGAGACCGCGCGCAGCAGATCGGGCAAGCCGCCCTTGCCGGTCGCAGGGTCAAAGCCCGTGCCGATATCGTCGCCGTAGCTTGTCGTGTCTTGGCCAATCAGGTTCAACTCGAACACGCCGTCGTTAAGGAGTTCGATAGCTTCGCTGACCACGCGGTCGATCGGTTTGCTGCGCATCTTGCCACGAATCGATGGGATCGTGCAGAACGCGCACGCCTGGTTGCAGCCCTCGCTCATGCGTAGGTACGCGTAGTGCCGAGGGGTCAGGCGCAACCGCGCCGAGTCGTCTTCGAAGTAACCCACGCCCTTGCCATCTTTGCCGTTGACGGTCAGGCCGGCTGTCTTCATGCCCCGGTCGCGCGCTGCCAGCAGCGCGTTGGCCGAGACCCAGTACTTGGGTGCTTCGCCCTCGTCGGTCAGACCTTGGCGATCTGGGCGCACGCCTCGGACCGCATCGACAATCTTGTCGCGGTCAAAGACCCCGATCATCGCGTCGATGCCGGGTTCCCACTCGAGCATCTTGGCGCGGTGCCGCTGCACAAGACAACCCGCAACCACGACCCGCTTGACCCGCCCCGCTGCTTTGGCGCGGACAGCATCTTTGATCACCGCGAGTGATTCATCTTTTGATGCTTCAAGGAACCCACAGGTGTTGATGACCACCGCGTCCGCCGGGTCCACGCCGTCATCGACCGCGACCGCATCGCTTTCGCCCAGCGACTTGTTCTCGGTGTGCCCCGCATCGTCCCAACGCTCATCCTCAGAGGGGTTGTACGACACCGGCACAAGCCCATCGGCGGCCAGCGTGCCGAGCATCTTCTCCGAATCTACAAGGTTCTTCGGGCAGCCGAGGCTGACGAAGCTGACCGTGCGGATCTCGGGGTCATTCTGAGTTGCTGGCTGAGTTGTTGGCGTGGTCTGTGTCATCCGGGGTGATGGTAGGCCCCGGAGCATAACCGACAGCCCCTACCCGGCTTTGCGCGCAAGCCTCGGGCCCGGCAGCTCGATCGTCTGCACACCAAAGCCCGGCATCGGGAACACACCCTGCAGCGCCTCGGCGAGCTCTTCCGCAGAGCATGTCACAAAGAAGCAGACCTCGGGCATCTGCGTCGCTGCAAACCGCAACGCCCGTGGCAGGTTCTGACGCGTGGTGACGATCATGAGTTCGCCATGCTCAAAGCGTACCGGCAAGAGCTTAAACTGCCACGCCTGCCGAGGGGTCACACAAGCCACCGCATCATCATCCGGCTCGCCGTTTGTAAAGCTGTACACACCCGCGATCTGCTCGTACTGCCTGGCCCACGCATCCTCGACCACAGTCGGATCGATCCCGAACATGCGCTCAGCAAGCTCACCAAACGGCTTGCCAACGACGCGCTGCTCGTCGAGAATCTCTTCACGCATGTGCTCGGTCAGCACGCCAAGCTCGACAAGAATGTCACCGATTCGTAGAGGCATGTCTCTCTCCCGGTGGACACTGCGCCGCTGCTTAGCTTGCAATCGGCGGGCCACCAGCCAGAGCATCGGGCGATCCACACGCCGCATCCGCCCTATGCAAAGGTTCGGTCCATACCCGATTCAGGAGGTGCCGATTGGACAGCCAAAGAACGCACAACCCGCACAATGCACATGCCCGGTACGCTGTGGGCATGGTTCTTGGACTCACCGGCGAGATCGATATCACCACCGTCATCCCCGTCGTCGTCGGCGCACACATCCGCGCCGAGATCTCGGACCGACAAACCGCCCAGTGGCTGGCCGACCAGCTCAGCGACGAACTCGCCGACACCTGCCCGGGCCTGTGCGCGATTGTCTGCACCGACCTCTGGTACCTCAACGATGACCGCCTGCGCACGCGCCCGACAATCTCCGTCGGCGAACCCGAACTCAACGCCTACGCCGCGTTTCTTGCTGACAAACTCCCCGATGTGTACTCGGTCAAAGATGTTCTCGTCGTGCAGATGGACCTGCGCGGCGACGACACCACCGCAAGCTGCTGGGGCCGAGATGCGATCGCAACCCGCCAAGCAGCGCAGGCGTTCGCCGAGCGGTATCTCTCAGGTTTCGTTGAATCTGTCGCGCGCCAGCATGAGAACGATTGACAGCTACTGTGCCACTGACCCGGTCTTCTGGGTCAGTGCTCCGAGAAGTACAATCTAAACCGAAGGGGAGCACTGACCTGTAGGAACAGGTCAGTGGCACGGGGTCAAACATGACCTAGCTCATTTGCCGATGCAGAACGTCTGAAAGATCAAACCCAGCACCTCATCCGGCTCGATCCGGCCCGCCAGCACACCCAGCCCATCGAGCGCCGACCGCAGTTCACCCGCGACCAGTTCCCACTGGACCGCATCCGCCGAGGCGAGTTCTTTGGCGTTCTGTAAGCCGCGCTCGGCCTCGCGCAGCGCCGAGTCGAACCTTGCCGCGATCGCACCGCCCGCGGCTGGGCCAGCCAAACCGCACGCGCGCACGATCGCGACCTTGAGTTCATCGAGATGCCAGCCATCGAGCGCGCACACATCGACATCCGCCGCCGACTCATGCGCAATCGGCTGGTCCGCTTTGGTTCGCACACGAACCGTTGCCCCGCTGCTCTTTGGCGACGAACCAAACACCCCGGTCGGCTCGCACCACAGCACCACATCCGCCCGCTCGATTTCTTTGTTCGCCAGTTCCTGAATCCGCTGGGCGAACTCGCCCATCGGCGCTTCGTCGAGACCCGCAAGATCGACAAGCTGGATCGTTCCCCCGCCGGGCAGCGTCATCGGCTCGACGATCACATCGCGCGTCGTCCCGGGCTGCGCATCCACCACCGACCGCTGCTGCCCGAGCATCGCGTTGAACAGCGTGCTTTTGCCCGAGCTTGGCTCACCAGCCAGCACAACCCGCGGCGTTTCTCGCTTCGCCTCGCGGACACCCTCACCCGACAGATTCGCACGAACCCCAGCGAGCAAGCCGTCAAGCTCTTGGATCAGATCGCCCGGCGCGATCGCCACGACATCTTCCTGATCCGCAAAGTCGATCCCCGCTTCGACCAGCGCCAGGAGCCTTGCCGCCTGCGTCGACCACGCCGATGCCTGTTCGCCAAGATGCGCATCCATCACGCGGCTCACCTCTGCAAGTTCCGCCTCGTTCTCGGCAGCGATGATCGCCGCGACGGCCTTGGCCTGTTCGATCCCGAGCCTGCCGTTGGTGTAGGCGCGGGCCGTAAACTCGCCCGCTTCTGCTTGACGGATCCCGTCATGCGCCAGCACTTCGCTCAACACCCGCTGGACCACCGCCGGCCCGCCGGGGATGACAACATCAAGCGAGTCTTCACCCGTGTACGACGCGGGCGCGATGGTGACCATGACCAGCACGCGCAGCTCGGATTCGCCGAGCCGGAGCGTCATCGCCTGCGCGCACCGCTTGCGTGGCACCTGTTCGACAAATAAGGAATCGAGGTCTTCAAGAGCACCAGAAAGGCGAACGATGGCCCGCGGTGCGTTTCCCGGTGCGCTGGCAACGGCGGCGATGGTGTTGCCACCAAAGCCCGAACCGGTCACTCCCGGCCCTTGCGCATCGCCCGCTGGGCGGTGGTTTCGCCCCCGGCCTTTTTGGGGCCGCCCTTGCCGCTGTCGCGCATCCGCTGCTGTTGTTCGCGGACGGCTTGCTGTTTGTTTGAGATCTCTTGCAGTTTGGCCATAAAGCCGCTCTTTTTTGGTCCCTTGGGTTTCTTGGCGACCTCGAGCAGGTTGTGCTTTTTGATGTGTATCTTGATCCAGCCGTTCTCGAGGATCGCGATCGTGGAGTTGGCGATGAAGTAGAGCGCCAGGCCGCAGGGTGCGTTGTACATGATGACCGGGAACAGGACGACCGTCATGACCTTGATCATCTTCTGCTGTTTCTGCTGCTCGGGCGTCAGCGTCGCGGTCGTCGCGGGTGTCAAGAACTTCTGGTGCGCGTAAAACACAACACCCAGAAGCAGCGGCATAATGTTGATCGCGGTAATCACGCCCATCAACGGCACAGAGAAGTGCATCCCAACCGGAAGCGGGATAAACCGATCAGGCTCGGACAGGTCTGCCATGAAGGGCCATGCGCCGCCCGAGATCATCTGAAAAACGCCGTAAAACGCGGGCTGCTGGCGAAGCTCGTACATAAAGTACAAACTCGCATAGAGCGCGATCCAGATCGGTGATTGCAAAAGCATCGGCAAACAACCCAGCATCCCCGCGGGGTTGACGCCCTCTTCGCGCCAGAGCTTTGCCATTTCCTGCTGGATTTTCTGCTTGTCGCCAGCGTACTTCTCTTGGATCTTCTTCTGCTTTGGGCCAAGGTCTTGCATCTGCTTGGCGAACCGCTGCATGCGGATCTGCGACCACCGGTTGATCGGGTGCAGCACACCCCGGACACAGAACACGAGCAGAATAATCGCGATCGCCCAGTCACTGACGAAGGACTCAAGGAATCTGACGAGACCAAGAAGCGGGTCGCTCAGCCATGTGAATGTACACATCGCGCAGGGGCCGCCAAAGTTGTACGCCACGAGTTCTTTGACGCCCGCGGCAGACGCTGCCGGGCTTTGAGAGATCACGGATTTGTTGTTGGGTCCGGCGTAGACCATGATCGATTCATCGCTGGATTCGCCAGCAGCGAGTGTCCGCCGCTCGCCCATCAATCGGAGGATCAGCACGCCGTCTTTTGGTTGTGTGCTTTCCTGCAAGACAACGCGGTCGATGCGCTGGATGGAGCCAAACGCCAGCGGCTCGCCGGGCGCTGCGACCGTGTGGACCGCGACGCCGTAGTACCGGTTGGACATCGCCGCCCAGACAAGCTCGAGATCAGACTTGATGCTCTTCTCGTTTGGCCAGACCTGGCGCGCCGGAAGAAACGGCTTAAATGTCTTGCCGGTGTGGGGATTGAGCCAAGGGGTCCCGATCGTGTCCTTGGGCCCAAGCACACTCGTACGGGCTGTGAGAAACTTCTTGCCGAGCACAAACTCGCGGTTGATATCAATCCCAGGCGACATCATGTAGCCAAAGCGCATGCGCCGCTTGTCACCGCCGTAGGTCACCGCATCCAGCGGCAAATCGATCGGGCCAAACTGCACAAACCGTGTGCTCAGCTCAGTAGCCGATTCGTTG
Organism: Phycisphaera sp.; assembly: GCA_002732755.1. Taxonomy (GTDB): domain Bacteria; phylum Planctomycetota; class Phycisphaerae; order Phycisphaerales; family UBA1924. Next base: position 5,654 of record NVSP01000052.1, on the reverse strand, counting down.
ATGAGCTTTTGCTCGATCCGCAAATCGTTCGTGTCATCGGTCAGCACATACTTGCGGGTGATGCGGATAACCGCTTCGCCCGATTCGTTCTCGATGACCGCCTCGAACTGGCCCGGCGCCGTCTGCTGCCAGACATTTGTCCCGATGAGATGGATCGCCGCGTTCTCGATCTCGACCCAGAGCGCTGCAAACGGTGTGACCGCGAAGTCCCCGCTGATCTGCTCGGCTTGGAGCTGGACATGGTGTTCCTCGCCGACATCCTCACCTTTGACATGGTGCCTGGTGTAGTTCTCGATGCTGTCGAACTCGCTTGCGAGCCGGAGCGAAGCGATGCCCGCGCCGACCGAACTGAACTCGATCAACATCCGGTCCGGACCATCGGCATCGATGCTGCCGATCGGATCGAACGCCTGTGCATCGTCATGCTGGCGAACGCGAAGCCCCGAAAGCCCTGTCGCCGCGGGTTGCGCAGAAACCGTCGTGTTTGGTCCGGCTTCTGGCTCGACCTCGGGCTGCTCAACTGGCCCTGCGATCTCGCCAGCGTCTTCATCAGACTCGTCATCCTGAACCGGCTCGACCGGTTCATCGACCGATGCGGTCTCATCAGGCTGAATCTGTTCGATCGCATCGCCAGTTGGCTGGTCTGCAAGCTGCTGCGTTGTCTGATCCGCTGGCGCGCCCTGGCTTGGGGCCTTGGCCGAGTTGATAAACACCGATACCGCAGCACCAATACCGACGAGAATCAATACAAGCGGGACGACTACCCGGAGCAGTCGGTTTGGCTTCTGAGCCATGAATTCGATTCCCTTCGTGGATCAGCGGCCTTCGTACAACCGCTCGCCGAGACGATCGCTCAGCGCGGGGATGGCTTTGATCTCGTCTGCCGTCTTGGCAATGTCATACTCGACGCGGATAAACTCAAACTTGTCCGGGTGCATCACCACATACGAAGCGCGGACATCACCATCACGAGGCTGACCGACAGACCCCACATTGATGATCGCCTTCTCGCCGGTCTCGAATGTATAAGTGTCATCCGTCATCTCACCCGGCGGATAAAAATCCGGCTCATCCGTAAAGACGCCCGGCTGGTGGGTGTGCCCCACCGCGACCATCGTCTCGACGCGCCGAAAGATCGAACTGAGTTTGTCGGGGTCGCCCACGACATCATCCGGGAAGATGTATTCGTTGATGGGCCGGCGGGGTGAGCCGTGGACAAACAACATCGAGACATCGCTGCCCGGAGCCGTCTCAACAACCCGGACGCGGAGCCGGCCCAGAAAGTCGTACCGGCGGGCACGCTTGTCATCATCAGGCTCGGCATCGAGCTGGTCGCGGGTCCAATAGGCAGCGGACGCGGCGGGGGCATTAAAATTCGTCGGCTCGTAAAGCACGCCGAAATCATGGTTTCCCATCAACGACCACTCGCATCGCTCCTCGACCAGATCGAGGCATTCAAGGGGGTCCGGGCCGTACCCGATGATGTCACCGAGGCAGATGATCCGGTCGATACCCCGGGTGTCGATGTCTGCAAGAACAGCCCGCAAGGCTTCGGCATTGGAGTGGATGTCGCTGATGATGGCGGTAGGCACTGGCGTTGATCCAATCTGAGGGCCAATCTGGGTCACCCGAACGAATCGGAAGCCCTAGGGCCGTGATGCTAGGGAACACAGCACGCAAGAGCAACGGGGCTGCCCATGCCTGTCGGTTAGCCCTCGTGACCAAGATCTGACCCGAAGTTTGCCTATCTCTCCACTTCTGGTGGTCCTTTGGCGACTCGCATCTAAGATCCCAAGCGGATCTCGCCGACAACCATCTGGCGAGGCCCCATCGAGACAGCGACCCACGCTCGGGCCTGACAAGGGCCAAGGAAGGAACCCACATATGCCTGCAGCCAGCAGCGTGAGCTACCAACGAACCCGAGAGATGACCATCGACGAGCTGTTGCTCGAGAACCGGATCGTCTTTCTCATCGGCGAGATCAACCAAGGGTCAGCCGCCCGGGTCATGATGCAGATGCTCTATCTGGAGAACCAGAAAAAGGGTGCCGACATCAGCTTGTACATCAACTCCCCCGGCGGGGCCGTCGACGACACACTCGCACTCTTTGACACCATGAGGTTTCTGACCTCACCGATCGCGACCTACTGCATCGGCCGGGCCTATTCCGGCGGCGCGGTCCTGCTCGCAGCGGGACAAAAAGGCAAACGCTTCATCCTGCCCCACGCCAAGGTCATGATCCACCAGCCCTACGGCGGGATCACGGGACAGGCCTCGGACATCAAAATCCAAGCCGAGCAGATCATCAAAATGAAGAAGGGCCTCAACCAGATCATCGCCGACGCCACCGGCCAGACATTTGAGACCGTCTCCGCAGATGCCGAACGCGACAAGTATTTCTCGGCAGAAGAAGCCAAGGCGTACGGCCTCGTCGATGAAGTCCTCGAACACCCGCCAGAAGAAAAAACCACGAACACATTCAGCTAGTTCCCGTTCACCACACACACTCTTTCCCGAGGAAGAAAATGTCCTACCTCGTCCCAATCGTTATCGAACAGTCCGGCAAAGGTGAGCGGTCTTACGACATCTACTCACGACTGCTCAAGGACCGCATCATCTTCATCGGCGGCGGGATCGGCGACGAAATCGCCAACCTCGTCGTCGCACAGCTCCTCTTCCTCCAGAACGAAGACTCCAAGCTGGACATCAACATCTATGTCAACTCCCCCGGCGGCAGCGTCACCGCGGGACTGGCGATCGTGGACACCATGAAGTATGTCGCGCCCGATGTCTGCACCTATATCTTCGGCCAAGCCGCCAGCATGGGCAGCCTGATCGCGTGCGCCGGCGCCAAGGGCAAACGCTACTCGCTAAGCAACGCCCGCAACCTCATGCACCAACCGCTGCTCTCGGGCGTCATGGAAGGCCAAGCCACCGACCTCGAGATCGAAGCCATCGAGATGCTCCGACTCCGCGACCGCCTGTACGCCCTGTACAGCGACGCCACCGGCAAGACCATCCAAGAAATCGCAAAAGACTGCGACCGAAACAACTGGCTCGACGACAAGGAAATGCTCGAGTACGGCCTGATCGACAAGATCCTCGACCACCTCCCAAAGAACGACGAGTTGTAAGCACAGCCAACCTACACTCCCGGCATGACCGGAAGACACACAACAAAGACACTCGCGCTTGGCACCGCCCTCGCGGTGCTGTGTGCATTAGGGTGCGGCTCTAGCAAACGAATCGCAAAGACCAACGATGCGCTCCGCATCCAACGCGAAGACCTCCGCGAGCGGGTCGAAACACTCGAAGGCGAGAACGCGGAACTTCATGTGAAGATCGCGGAGTTGATGCAGACGGGCGATACCGAGTTGTCAGACGATGTGCTGGCCGCGATGCCACGCATTGCGTCAATCGAGCTCAGCCGGTTCAGCATCATCTGGACCGAAGGCGGTTCCAGTGAAGCAAGGTTCTTCATTGTGCCCAAAGACGGCCAAGGCCGGTTTGTGCCAGCCGTTGGTACACTCGAACTCCGCGTGGTCGGCACCGGACAACCCGGAGAAAGCCCATCGGTTTTGTCAGAGTTGGTCTTCTCGCCAACGGAGATCCGCAGCGCCTACATCACCGGCATCGGCGGCGCAGCGTATGCCTTCCACCTGCCGCTGCAATCAACGCCAGAATCTTCTGTCGTGCTCCGCGCGGAATTTCACGATGCCCTCACCGACGCTACGCACATCATTGAAAAATTGATCGAAGCACCATCATCTTTAGAACTCGACCAATAGCCCAATATACGCATCCACCGTCAGCACATTGAACTCCGTAATATCCGTGTCGATGTCAAGGCCGGGGATATACATCCACCGTGTACCAAAGTCGATCCAGACATTGTCCACCACGCGCATCTCAACGCCGATGGGGATCTGCAGCGCAAAGCTGGTGTCGTCGTCGGTCTCGCCGTTGATCTCGGCATCGATCATCGCAAACCCAACGCCAAACCCGAGGTAGCCCCGGTAGCTCTGGTTGGTCATGTCGATGAGGAAGTTGCCCATGATGGTAGTGACTTCGATGTTGCCGTCGATGTCTTCGACCGTGTTGCCGTCGATGTCGATGACCGAATCTGTGTCGTAGAACCGCTGGGCAAACTCCGCCTCGAACCKGTAACCGATGCCCGGATCGCTCGGGTTTGGCCCAGGCCCAAGCCGGAGACCGATTCCTGTATTGAATCCGATACMGATTTTGGAGTTCAACTCCAGATCGTCGCTGCTGCCCGAGTCTCGTTCAACATTCACATCAAACGGGAAAACAATCGAGACCGCGCCTCGCACATACACGCTCGGATGGGTGCCGCCCGTGGTGTAGATTTCTTCCTGCAGCGCAAGCTCGGCAAAGCTCGGCGCGGTCAGGATGCCCCCAGCTCGCTCGGTGAGAACCGGGCCAACAACGGGAGGTTCGTCCTCGATGCCTGCACCAGCAGGCCCCGCAAACACCAACACAACCAGAGTCGTAGCAATCGATCGAATCATCACACCCTCCTTCGCCCCCCAGATTCTACATCATATTCTCAATGCCCCGGCAGCGGAAACTTCGCGCACAACCCACGCACATCCTCGCGGACCTGTCGCGTCACACGAAAGAGTTCGTCTTCACCCGCAAGCCCGGCGCTGAGCACCCGGTCGATGAACCCCGCGACCGTCTTCATCTCACCCACGCCAAACCCACGCGTGGTCGTGGCGGGCGTGCCGAGCCGGATGCCGCTGGTGACCATGGGCTTGCGCTGGTCGCCCGGGATGCCGTTCTTGTTGCAGATAATCCCCGCGCTTTCGAGCCACTTCTCGGCGGCCTTACCCGTCAAATCCCCCTCCGCGCCCTTGGGGTCCTTGGCGGTCAGATCAACAAGCATGACATGGTTGTCCGTCGAGCCGCTGGTGATGCGGTACCCAAGCTCCGTGAGCGAATCCGCCAGCGCCTTGGCGTTGCTGACAACTTCCGCCTGATAGTTCTTGTACTCAGGTTTGAGCGCTTCACCAAACGCCACCGCCTTGGCTGTGATGATGTGCATCAACGGCCCGCCCTGCATCCCCGGAAACAACGCACGGTTCACTTTCTTGCTGATGGCTTCATCGTTCGTCAGAATCAGCCCGCCGCGAGGCCCGCGCAGGCTCTTGTGCGTGGTGGTCGTCACAACATGCGCGTGCGGGAACGGGCTTTCGTGCTGGCCGCCAACAATCAGCCCCGCGATGTGAGCCACATCCGCCATCAGAATCGCCCCCACCTCGTCGGCAATCTGCCGGAACTTGGCAAAGTCGATCGCCCGCGGGTACGCGCTGTAGCCGCACAACAGCATCGCCGGCTTGTGCTCAAGGCATACCGCGCGCACCGCGTCGTAGTCGATCTGCTCGAACCGATCGCTGGCTTCGTCACGGATCAGCGGGTAGTGGACGGGGTTGTAGTAGTGCCCGCTGAAGTTGATCGGCAAGCCGTGCGACAAGTGCCCACCGTCGGCAAGCACGAGGCTCGCAAAGGTCGCGCCCGGCTCCATGAGCGCCATAAACACCGCCGCGTTCGCCTGCGCGCCAGAGTGTGGCTGCACGTTCGCATACGCGCACTCAAACATTTCTTTGGCGCGGTCCTGCGCCAGCCGTTCGATC
>NVSP01000051.1 GCA_002732755.1 Phycisphaera sp. | reverse complement strand
GAGCCTATGGTCACCGACAAACCACGATGGACACTCTCGTGTCCATTCGCGGCGAGTGGAACAGCCTGCAAAAGCAACGCTTTCGCAATGACCGCCCCACGGCCGGAATCGACGGGCAGGTGGACCGAAGTCCGATCTGAACCGAAGTTCAGATATGAGTCAGAGACACACATACTCGTGAATGCCAACAAGTGGCATGCACTCTTGATGAGTACCACGCAGCGCTGTCCGCGTCGCCATTGGTATCCGTGTGAAACACACTGATACTTCAGACGCCGCGGCGGCTGGTAGGGTGGTCAAACCTTCGACCGTTAGTACCGCTCAGCTGAGGGTTTCTCAACCCTTACACCTGCGGCCTATCAACCCGGTGGTCTACCGGGGGTCTCACGCATTGCAACCAGACCTCATCTTCAGGGGGGCTTCCCGCTTAGATGCTTTCAGCGGTTATCCCTGCCCAACGTAGCTACCCAGCTATGGACTTAGCAGTCCAACTGGAACACCAGGGGTTGGTCCAACCCAGTCCTCTCGTACTAGGGTTGACTCCCGTCAAGTCTGGAACGCCCACGACAGATAGGGACCGACCTGGCTCACGCCGGTCTGAACCCAGCTCGCGTACCGCTTTAATRGGCGAACAGCCYAACCCTTGGGACCGCCTWCAGCCCCAGGATGYGATGAGCCGACATCGAGGTGCCAAACCGCTCCGCCGCTATGGACGCTCGGGAGCGATAAGCCTGTTATCCCCGGAGTACCTTTTATCCGATGAGCTACGACGCTTCCACACGCGATCGCAGGATCACTAGAGCCCTCTTTCGAGACTGCTCGTCCTGTCGGACTCGCAGTAAATCTGGCTTATGCTCTTACACTCTAACACACGGTTTCCATCCGTGCTGAGCCAAACTTTGCGCTCCTCCGTTACTCTTTAGGAGGAGACCGCCCCAGTCAAACTACCCAGCATACACTGTCCTTCGCCCGGATTCACGGGAATCGAAGTTAGGCCACACACTCAAGAAGGGTGGTATCTCACCAACGGCTCCACCAATGCCTAAGCACCGGCTTCAAAGCCTCCCACCTATCCTGCGCATCTTGTGCACATGACCAATATAAGCCTGCAGTAAAGGTTCACGGGGTCTTTCCGTCTTGCTGCGGGTAGGCGGCATCTTCACCGCCACTACTATTTCACCGAGTTGGTCGTGGAGACAGTGYCCCAGTCATTACRCTATTCATGCGCGTCGGAACTTACCCGACAAGGAACTTCGCTACCTTAGGACCGTCATAGTTACGGCCGCCATTGACCCGTGCTTAGGTTGTGAGCGTAAACCCACTTCCGTGACATTCGGGCATTGGGCAAGCGTCACACTGTATACRKCSTCTTGCGASTTAGCACAGTGCTGTGTTTTTGATAAACAGTTGCCAGGRCCTTTTCTCTGCGCCCCGAAGGGCCTCCTTATYGCGAACKTACGGAGTTAATTTGCCTAATTCCTTCACGACCATTCTCTCGAGCGCCTGAGGCTATTCGCCYCGYCTACCTGTGTCAGTTTTRGTACGRGWCWTRCWTYGYMYMYMYRNNNGCTTTTCTAGGAACYMWATCCCCMWMCAACGGCCCGAAGGCCTRGRCAYYWMWNAGTCSYSKTGNNNAGCTCARMRATCCGCACYRWSSKYTRAYCYWYRWAWGKGCKNNGGAATATTAACCWGCTKTCCATCGACTACGCCYTTCGGCCTCGYCTTAGGTMCCGCCTAACCCTGGGCGGATGTACCTTCCCCAGGAAACCTTAGGCTTTCGGCGTGTGGGATTCTCACCCACATTATCGTTACTCAAGCCCACATATTCACTTCCTGACGCTCCACGAATCCTTCCGGATTCGCTTCACTGCTGACAGGAACGCTCTCCTACCACTTCTTACGAAGTCCGCAGTTTCGGCTCTCTACTTATTCCCGATCATTATCGGCGCCGGATTCCTCGACCAGTGAGCTGTTACGCACTCTTTAAATGGTGGCTGCTTCTAAGCCAACATCCTGGTTGTCATTGCAATCCGACTTCCTTAAGAACTGAGTAGAGATTTGGGGCCTTAACTGGCGGTCTGGATTTTTCTCCTCTTGACTACGGATATTGTCACTCGCAGTCTATCTCCCAGACCTTGGCAGTTGGTATTCGGAGTTTGGTTGAATGGGGTACCCTGGGTAGGGCCCGCCACTCATCCAGTAGCTCTACCCCCAACTGTTGCTATCTGAGGCTAACCCTAAAGTTATTTCGGAGAGAACGAGCTATCTCCCGGTTTGATTAGACTTTTACTCCTCCCCACAGCTCATCCCAACTCTTTTCAACGAGTACGGGTTCGGGCCTCCATTGGGTCTTACCCCAACTTCACCCTGGCCATGGGTAGATCACACGGGTTTCGCGTCTAGCCCCTACAACTAAGCGCCCTATTCAGACTCGGTTTCCCTTCGCCTCCGACCCGGTAGGTCTTAGGCTCGCTGCAGAGACTAACTCGTGGGCTCATTATGCAAAAAGCACGCGGTCACCTCCCCCCGAAGGGTCGGGCTCCCACCGCTTGTAGGCGCATGGTTTCAGGTACTCTTTCACCCCGCTCATCGCGGTACTTTTAATCTTTCAGTCACCTTACTGATGCACTATCGGTCGTTGGGTAGTACTTAGTCTTGGAGGGTGGACCCCCCACGTTCAGACCGGGTTTCACGAGCCCGAACCTACTTGAAGACTCTAACGACAACACTACAGGGCTTTCACCTTCTTTGGCCGACCATTCCAGGCCGCTCACGTTGTCTCTTATCCGCTTTCGCTCGCCGCTACTTACGGAGTCGCTGTTGCTTTCCTTTCCTCTGGGTACTTAGATGTTTCAGTTCCCCAGGTTTGCTCTACTTACCCTATGCATTCAGGTAAGAGTGACCCATACGGGCCGGGTTGCCCCATTCGGAGATCCTCGGTTCACAGCTCGTTTACCAGCTTCCCGAGGCTTATCGCAGGTTACCACGTCCTTCATCGCCTCCCAACGCCAAGACATCCACCATACGCCCTTGATCGCTTGATCACACCAACCAGACGCCGCAATAAACTTGACAAGCAAGTCACCACGAAGCCCAGCCAATGCCTCAAGCCGCCATTGCGCTCAAGTGAAACACATCCCATTCATACAGACATGGGAATATGTCTCGGCTTTACTTTTCTCTTATATTAGGTATTGTGCTGCCAACCACATCCAGTCCCCGGCTAACCGGTTCAAGGGTGCGTTTGGCAGTCAATTGCCATCTGTCTGCGATTGTCAAACAAGCTACGAGGGTCGCGGATCAACCGATTCCCAAGTTCGCCGGACTCCCACCGAGTCCAACATTGTGCCTCTCGAGAAGTGCTCGATTGGCAGGAGACGATGGTAGGCAGCAACACAAGATCGTCAAGCTTCTACCAAGATCATTTTGATTAATCACCCACCGCCGAACCCGCCGCCGCCCCCATCATCATCGAACCCGCCTCGGCGTTCTTGCTCGATCCGGAATCGCTCCATGTCGTCACCCTCGATAAAATCGCGGTTACCGCCCATTCCACGCCGAGCTGCCTGACCGGGAACCCGAGGAATCTGATCTTCACCAAGAGCAGCGGACGCCTTGATAATCGAGTACAACGGCAAACTCTTGTCAATTCTGGATGATCGGCTTGAAATTTGGCCATCCGGTCCACGAATCAAAGCCTCGAGCGAGGCACGAGCCGACCCGCTGATCCCGGTGGTCACAACCGGCGATTGGACGACATCAAGTAGCCACGAATCTGTCGCCACGGCCATCTCCGTCGGCAGCAACAGCTCTGCTACCCCGTCGGCCTGCTCGACCTCGCCGCCCTCAGTTGACCCGTCATCGGGCTTCCACGCCTGCCCCTCAGCCGGATTCTCGACATCCCATTGCTGGAGACCTTCGGGCAGCTCGATCTCGGACACAAACCGGTCGCCAGGCTGGAGCGAGACCTCGCTCTTGCGCCAGTAGCCGTAGTAGAACCGATACAGCTCAGCATTGGCCGAGGCGGACCCGATTCCCACATCTCCGGAGCTGGCTCCCGTGACAAAGTAGTACTCGTCCCAACTGACGCGCACCGGCTCGCCCCAGTTTGTCCACTCAGAACGCGTCAGCTTCGCGTCGGCAAGCTCGTGCAGGCTCTCATCGAGCGAGCTTTTCCTGCCGTACATCGGGTTTACGAACACAAGCCTCGTGCGGTAGCGGTATGTCGCGCCCGATTCGACATCGAAATCGTGCGACCAGAAATGAACCTCATCGGATTCGAGCAGATCTTCGGTGCGGGTGTACTTCTCGCGGTCGAATGCTTCGCTCGAACCAAAGTTCTCGGGCTGCTTCCAGCCGAGCTCTTCAAGCTCCTCGATCACACCCTCTCGGCGCTCTGCGAGTTGTTCGATCTGCCGCTCGATGTTGCGGGTCCGAACATCATTCTGCTCGCCATCGTCTCTATTGCCTGACTGGTTGCGGGCAGCATTCCTCTGGGCGGCATCCCCGCCACGACCGTCACGCTCGTTCTGCCGAGTGTTTGCAACACCCTGCCCGGTCAGCGCTCTGTTCTTCTGCTCAATATTTTTGTCAACGCTAGCAAGCGTCCGTTCGAGCACGCGGATCTGGTTCTGGATCTCGCCGATCTCGCTCGGGTCCGGGATCTCTGCCGGCGGCACCCAAGGCTCGCCCTCAAGCAGTTGGACAAACTCCGGCCTCAGGATCGGCTGCTCCTGATTCGCCGCCTGCATGCCGATCTGCTGAAGCTGCTTGTAGTTGGTCGCCCTCACATCAAGATCGTCGAGCATGCTCGTGATGCCCGGCATCCGGGTCACAGGCTCGGCGGCCCCCCACTGACCATCGACACCCCGCTGCTGACGCTCGACCTCGACTTCGAGCACGCCCGTGCCCTGATTCCACCAACTGCCGGGCAGCGGCGAGATCGCCCCGCCAGCGCCGTCGGGGTCGTTCGTGTACGCCGCGTGAAGTTCGTTGCCGCTGAAGCTCGACTGCATAGARACCCACGGCGTATCAAACGGCTGCTCCGCAGGGAGAAACGCTGCAAACCCCTCGATCTCGTTCACCGCGAACGGATCGAGCGTCGCGCGATAGCTCGCAGCGCGAGGCGCAACCGGGACCGGCGGCACAAACGGCGCGTACTCACCCGCAGCAACATGCGCTTCGCTCATGTTCACATCGATCGCCAGCGGCGCACCAAGAGCCAAGAAACGATCTGTTTCGACGACACCGCCGGAGATCGCGTTCTCGAACTCATCGCCCAGATCCCGCATTTCGATCCGCTCGGGGAGCGTTGGGTCCGGGTCGTTGATCTCGGACTGCAAACGCTCGGCGGCCCTTTCGGCGGGCCTAAACGCATCTGCAAGCGGAACCTGGTTGCCCCCCACCTCAACGGTGTTGGACTGAAGAACAAACTGAAATGTGAGGACCGCAAGAAACGCGACAAGMWTRAMSKSGAYKATSMRMWWMKMRAAGWYGKYYYYKKWYYAKKARWTTCCTTTGACACCCATCGGTCAATCCTCTTTGTGTGCTCGGCGTTGGCGACTAGGCCGGGCCATCGGTTGGTTCGTCGGCTGGTTCATCGGCCACGATGCCGAGCTGGTCACGCACTGATGCAGGCATAAACTCTTTCGTCCAGCTTCGCAGCCAGAGTGTTTCGATCTCGAGTTCAACGCGGACCGCAAAGTCAGAGCCGGCGTAGTAGCCGTTCTCGATCTGCTCCCACTGATCGACCGCGTAGATATCCGCATCAAGCACGGTCATAAAGTTGTACGACGAAATCGCGTTGATCAGCGCCGGCAATTTTTCATACGAAGCGATGAGCGTCACACTGACGGTCCGCACATCGTACAGGCTGCTCTCTTCCTCGCCCCGGCCCGTAAAGGTGCCCTGCTGGACAAAGCCCCCGCCGCGATTTCCTGGCTGAGAAGCCCGCTCTTGGTCGTACCGCTCACGCGCACGCTGACGAGCAAGAGCGTCGCCGCTTGTCGGGGCTTCTGCAAACATATCGAACTCTGCGGGAGACGGGGCAGCCGTGGAGATCATCGGCGTAAACTCGATCGACTCGACCCTCTTGACCACGCCGTCGAGCACATTGCCGCCCACACCCTGCGTGTCAAACTCATCGTTGGCAGCCGCCAATGCCGAGAGCACATCTTCGATCAGCCAGTAGTCGGCCTGCCAGCTAAAGCACGCGTTCATCGACGGGTCAACAAGCGAAGCAGTCCTAGCAACCGAAGCCGGCAGGACCGATTCATCCGCGTAGAACGCGGTGTCGCGGGCGTAGGTTTCGTACGCACCGAGCCGCTGCTCGACGAGCTGCTGCTTGATCTGCTCGCGGGTGGCCTCGTCCATCTCGCTCTCGGCTGTGCCTGGCGCGAGCTGGTTCATCAGCGCTGCCTTGCGCGCTGCGATCCGTTCTCTAAGAAGCTCGCCATCAACCGGGCCCCTGATCCGCAGCCGCTCAAAGAGCTGGTCGTACGCCGACTCGAAGTCGTCGCCACCGGTCGCAAGAACAAACTCTGCGAACTTTGGTCGAAGGATCTGCCCGCTGGCAAGGCTGCTGGGTTCTGGGAAGAGCCCGTCGAGCAGCACGCCGCGGCCCTTGGAGTTGAACTCGATCGCGCGGTCTTTCACACGAGAGACAACCGCCTCCCGCTTGGCTCGCTCGACCCTGAAAAACTCAGTCTTCACAGCGTTTGGTGGGCCTGTGATCTCGATCGGCTCATCCGTCGCCAGCAGCGGCGGGAGCGTATATATCACCTTGGTACCGGTCACATCGCGGTACGCCTTCTGCGCCTCGGTCTGGCGGTCGTCGCGCAGCGTCTTGTTCATCCCGCTCGAGAAATACCACGCCACCGGCAAGGGCACCAAGGTCAGAACCCCAAGGATCACGATGACGATGTTCGACTTGAACCATGTCAGAAAGCCGCTCATTCTGTGCCTCCATCCTGCATTTCATCCCGAGCACCGATCCGCTCTTCTGGTGGCACAACCGCGAGCGTCCACTCGATCGTGAACCGCCGCGTCTGCTGCTCATATTCTGTTTCTTCAGCGATCGGCAGCGGCGCAAGCTCATCGAGCGAGCCGGTAATCGCGGGCTGGCCCGCCCGCGCTTGGCTTCGTTGCGGCGTAAACGCCCCGCCGCCGCTTGCTTGACGCCTGCGCTGCTCTTCGATCATTCGACTGTCCATCTCACCAGAATCGAACTCAGAGTAGGTGTCCCTGCCGCCAAATCCGCCGCGGGTATCCCGGCTGTCGTTGCGATTCGACCTGCCGCCCGATGCCAAGCCAGCCGATTTATAGTTGAGCTGATCGGTATCAAGAATCACATACGGCACGCCCGCGCGCTCGGCGTTTGCCGAAAGCCAAGGGAGCACCGTCGAGAACAAAAACGGCTGCGCGTTTGGCTGCGTTGTTTGGATATCAAGGACAATCTTAATCATGGGCTTGTCGTCGTACGGCCCCGGCTCAACCTCGACAACATTCTGCCTTTGCCGCCCGCCGCGCCCACCATCGTCGTCGCCATCGGTATCGCCGCCGCCCTTGCTGTACGCCATCGTGTAGCTGAGCACCTCGAACGCCTCGTCAGGCCCGCTGCCGTTGGCTGCCTGCCACGACGCGACCTGCGCGTTTGACCACCCGACAACCTGGCCCAGGTCCGCAACGACGAACGACATCAACTCACGGCCGTTTGGAAGCTCAAGCAGCGCCTGCGCATCGGCATCGGTGATCGCCTCGCCCGTCACACCCGCGTCGCTGGCCTCGTTCTTAAGACTGTTGGCCTGGTTGACGACATTGCGAATAGAACCCGGCTCACGGTTACTTGAAACCGCGTTATTGTCCATCATCCAGTTGATAAACATCGCAGCGCTCGCCGCCAGCGACAGACCCGCTGCCATGCCGAACCACTTGGTCTTGCGCCCCCACATTCCATCACGCATAATCGCAACAGGCATGAGGTTGGCGTCGATCGTGGGCATCCCAAGACCTTGCAGCGCCAAGCCGTAGGCAACCGTCATCTCGAGCGTGACCGCGCCAAACTCGCCGGCGCGAGGTCCATCAAGGCTGATCCGCWTGAACTCATCCATRCGGTACACATCGAGCTGCAATTGCTGCTTGAGGAACCGGCGCAAGCCCGGCAGCTTGAATGTCGCACCAACACCAATAATCCGCTTGAGATCCGCATCCGGGTGCAGGCTGCTGTGGTAGCCGAGTGATCGCTGTGTTTCCTGAGCAAGATCCGCGAACACGCCCCTCATCGCCTGGAACACATGGCGCGAGTGCTTTGACCGCTCGGCTTCGCGTTTGAGCCGTTCCGCCTTGGCGTAGCTCAGCTTGAACTTGTCAACAAGCGCCTCGGTGAAGTGGTGACCGCCGATGGGGAATGTCCGCATCCAGACGCGCCCAGCGTCGGCGATGATCAGATCAGTCGAAGTTGTACCCACATCCATGATGACCGTGCCGGGCGTTTTTTCGGTGAACTGCAGGTCGTACGCCATCGCGTTGTACGCCGACACCGGCGCCACATTCACCGCGTCCGGCGACAGCCCGACATCACGAAGCAGCATCAGCTCGCGCTCGATGCGCTGCTTGGTAATCGCAAAGATGCCGACTTCGATATCGGGCGAATCCGGGCTCATAAAGGTCTGGTAGTCCCACTCGACCTCGCTGAGATCAAACGGGATCTGTTGGACAGCCTCGAACTTGACAAGGTTTGGAACACCCTTGGGATCAACCGGTGGCAACTTGGCAAAGCGTGCGAACGCTTGGTGACCGGGGATGCTTATCGCGATGGGCGTGTTCTCGAGATCGTATTGGCTCGCAAGCTGGCCGACCGCCACGCGCATCGCGTCGTCAACATCTAGGCCGGGCGTAGAAAGGACTTTCTTATGGGGGATGATCGCAAAGTCGATGACCTCGACGCTGCCATCGCTCGACACACCCAGCTTGAGCGCCTTGATAGCGCTCGCCCCGAGTTCGACTCCCCAGCACATACTCTCGGATGCCATACAGACGCCCTTCCTTCTGGTCGGCCAACGCGCCCGCTCGGACCACATGATCCCAAACATAAAACGCCAGCGTTCTCGTTCTTCTGACCCGCCTAGCCGCCGACCGGTTCGCGCCGAYCAGCGGTTTCTGCTGCCCCAGCCCCTAAGGGCCAGCCAAACGATGGTACACKCGCACCACCACCGGGCAAAGGGTGACAGCCATTGGCTCAATAGCCCCCATCCATGAGGGGTACGCAATCTATCACATTCAGTTCCGCTTGTCTTGGCCGAAAGAATCCTGCTTGTCAGCAGCAAACGCACCTATCACAGCCAGAACACTCCCGGCGTACACCAACCATTTGAACCGCTCAGGTACCCCAAAGATCATCCACTCCTCGGGTGCCTCGTACGAGAAAAAGTGGTACCCGGCGAAAATCAACACGACGGCGATCGTCGTGCCCGTTGCTGTGCTCACACTGCCTATATACGGGAGCCGAACCAGCCCCTCGGCCTTGTCACGAGATCGAAACGACAGTGCAAGCACCCCAACGCCCACTATGACCGTGGCGATCCCGATGAACATCCCGCCAGCAAACGATATATCGATGAGTCCATCCATCTCGTTTAGAACATCACGATCGAAGCCGAGCTGATCATCGCTGAGCCTTGCTGGTCCATCGTCCCACCGTACTGCAAAAGCCTGACCTCACTGGGCCTTGCCGCCTGCATGGTCGCGACCAAGGCCCCGGTCGAACTCCAGCGTGTCGGATTCTGCTGCCAGGCGAGGCTGGAGACCAGATCCTCGGGTTTGTTGTCCGTGACCATTTTGAGCAGCGACTGGTCCTGCTCGATGACCTTTTTCCGGTTGGCATCGGCTTCGGGGCTGTCGCCGCCGAGTTGGGTCTGGTCGCCATAACTCGGCCCAACATGGCTCAGCTCAATCGAACCCACCACCAGCGTCGGCCCCGGAAGGCTATCGATCGCGTTTTTGAGAGCATCGACAAACGGTTCGAGAGCAATGCCCTTGCCGTCGTAGGACTCGCCGTTGTTGACGACCGGGTCGTGGACCAGAGCCGCGAAGATCGGAGGCGAGTTGCCATCCTCATCCCCAAAGACATGCTGAAGCCACGCCGCCTGGAGTTCGATCGAGTGCTCGCGCTCGTGGTCGTATCGGTGCTCGAAAAGCCCATCACCCAGAGCCGACCGCATCGCGTCGATCATTTCKGTGTCGGCGGGGCTTGTCCCGATCGGGGTGGAAAAGCCCTTGTCGCAGCCGCAGACACCCGTGTCTTCGCCGAAATGGTTGGTCCCGAGGACCACGATCCGGGCTGGTGTGTCGACGACGCGGAGCCTGCCGTAGACCGAGCCGTACATCTGAAACCCTTGTGGATACGGGACATACGGCGCGACGATCGCCTTGGGCAGGCTGTCAAAGCTCGGGTCGTCAGCCTTGTCGAGCGCCTGATTCATCATGGCGGTCATCTGCTCAGCAAGCTTGGCCTTGCCCAGTTCATCCTTCTCCTCGTCGGTGGCGGCCCGTTGGTGGTCTTTCTGGACATGAGCCTCCACAATGGCGTCCGCCATCGCTGCGGTCTGCGCGGGTGGCAGGATCTCCGTCGAATCAAAATCCACCTTCATCTTGGCCCACATCTCATCGAAAACCTCGCCCTCGATCAGCCCCGCATCAAAGAGTTGGGCGACAAACGGCTCCAGAATCTCTCGACTCAGCCCCTTGCCGACCTGAGCCACCACATCGTCGAGCGTGTGCTCGCCGTTGAAAAGGGGCAAAATGCCTTGCATGGCAGGCTGGGTAAAGACGACCTTGGGCGAGATCTGCTTGGCGTCRGCGATGCCGAGCATCTGGATCTGCTTGCCGTCGGGAGCCTTGGCCGGCGCGACGAACCCCCGGATAGGGCGGAGYCTTGGCTTTTGCTGGTGCTGAGATTCGGCATCGAATGCCGGCGGTGTAGGCTGATCCATCGGTCGTTCCCCAGAGCGCTTCTGGCGCTTTGGGGAGTGTAGCGCGCACGGCTCAGGATGCCCCCTGAGCGTGCGTGATTGCTGGACTTGGGTTGGCAGGTGTCTACACTTGCCGTCTCGGCTGGCCGTCGGTGGGCGATGCCGCGTTCGAGATCTGTTCACGCACGCCTTTGAGATATCCGAGCCAACGGTTCGGGGAGTACGAGTCATGTCCAACGCAACCATGCACGCGCCCGGCACCAAGATCCGCTGCACCATCMMCWMGSYGCCNCGAGCSGNNMTSGCCNCGATCGAAACCATCGAACGCATGATGCGTCAAGACCCGGCCAACGCCAAGTCGCTCCGCCGGAGCCAGAAGGCTCGCGAAACCAAGAACAACTTCTACATCCGCGGCAACCGCCTCTGGGGCGCACGCGCCAAGTGCGCCAAAATCGTCCGCGTCGTCACCGGCAACACATGGGAAATGACCTTCACCCCACATGTCGGCAACGACATGGCCTCCATCAGCGACTACATCAGCGTCGAAACCATCTAGCAGATTATCAGTCTCTGTAGCGTGTATGTTGTGCTTTTTCCCGCGTGCCACTGACCTGTCTTCAGGTCAGTGCTCTTTGTGTAATCTGGGGAGCACCGACCTGAAGACTGGTCAGTGGCACGCTTGACAGAAACTGCTCAAAGAGATCCACTCCACGCACGCGCATAAAAAAACCCGGCGCCAGCAACACTGCCAAACGCCAGGTCTCGTGGGGGTTTTTTTGGGTGCCCTTTGGCACACCAATAGATCCGCAGCGGACACGCTGGCGGTTGCATAGGGATTCCCAGTATTTTTTGAAATTGGTGCCGACAAAGCCCTACCGCAATGTGATTGCGTTCTGTTTGATGAATCAACGAGCCCCTTGCGCGAGCGAGGGAGCCACTTCCAAAACGCCTCTGCCCCCTTCCTCACGGAAGGGGCTCGTTAAAATCCGAGCCGTCGAACAGAACCTAGTTGCCAAGCCGGGTCAGGACCATTTGTAGGTCTTCCCAGACTTTCTTGCGGTTTTCTGGGGTGTAGGACCGCAGCAGGTACGCCGGGTGGTATGTCGGCATGACGGGGATCACAAGCCCCTCTTCGATCTCAAGATCGTGGAACTGGTTGCGCATCTTGCCCATCGCCTCTTTCTTGCTCAGCAAACATTGCGACGCGGGCAACCCCAGCGCCACGATGACCTCGGGGCGGACGATCTTGATCTGTTCCATCAGAAACGGCTTGCTCGCCACGATCTCTGGCGTCGTAGGTGTGGCGTTACCGGGGGGCCTGACCTTGAGCACATTGGCGATGTAGACGGTCTCTCGGCTAAAGCCCATCGCTGTGATCATCTTGTTGAGCAGTTGACCCGCCCGACCGACGAACGGCGTGCCGCTGGCGTCTTCATCAGCGCCGGGTGCTTCACCGACAAACATGAGTTTGGCGCACGGGTCGCCGTCGTCCCAGACGATGTTCTGGTAGTCAGAGATAAAGGGCTTGTGGGGCGCTTCTTTTTCGTAGCGGGCGCGGAGCACTTTGAGCGCCTTGGCCGCCCCGCTGGTGTCGGCGTTCGCCTTGGGTTCGAGCGAGCCTTTCACCGGCACGAAATCGACACCAAAGAGCGCCGATGTCTTGGCGTGCTGGGCGATCACCCTGCGGGCGCGTTGGGCATCGAACTGCTGGCTCATCCGCCGCCTTGGGTGTCTGGGATCTGATCTTCGAGGTTCTCTTTGAGGTCATCGACCGCGCCCTCGATCTCGTTCTGGGCATCGTCGACGATCTCTTCGCCGGTGTCTTTGGCGTCGTCGATCACCTCGTCCGGGTAGCCGTCGCGGTTGGCGTCTGTGCTTGCAGAGCGATCGACGGGTGTNWTTGGNYGATGTGAGYTTGCTGACATTGCCACCTGTCGTAGCAACGATCACGCCGACCGCTGCGCCGACGACAAAGCCCACAACAAGCCCCGGTATAAAGGCTTTGACGAAGCTAGGAGAAGAAGTTGATTGATCTGGCATGGCTTGGACTCCCAGTGTGAGGCCCGTTCAACGCTGTCTGTTTGACTATAGAGCGAGCCGGCCTGTTCAGTACCGTGGTCGCCCGAGTTTTCGGATGCGAGCCATCCATCGGCCATAGTCGAGCGCCGCTTTGATTGTTTCAGAACGCTGTGTGGGTTTGCCGGTGCCAAACGCGGTTTCGTTGCGCCAGACCCAGTACCGGCCTTTGAGCCTGAATCGGCTCAGAATCAGCAATCTCAGCAGTTGCCAGCACCCTGCGATGGTCTCGATGAGCTGGCCAACCCAACGCATCAGCCGTCGATCCCGACCGTCGAGCGGTACCACTTGCAGGTCTGCTCCAGCCCTGTACGGAGGTCTGCGATCGGTGTGTACCCGATGACCTCCCCTGCTCTGGTGATGTCGGCGAGGCTGTCGCGGACATCGCCCTGGCGGACCGCCTCGAACATCGGCTCGACATTCTTGCCCGTGATGATCTGGGCCATCTCTTGTGCGAGTTCGATGAGCGTGACGGACTTACCGGTGCCGATGTTCATCACCTCGCCGGCGAGCGGGCGGTCTGTACCCCCCGCCAGCAGCGTCGCGTAGACCGCGTTTGAGATATATGTGAAGTCTCGGCTCTGCATGCCGTCACCGAAGATGACAGGTCGCTGGCCGGCGAGGAGCTTGGTAGCAAACGCCGCGACGACCGCGGCGTAGGCAGAGTCGGCCCGTTGGCGTGGGCCGAAGATGTTGAAGTATCGGAGGCTCACGGTGCTCAGCCCAAAGGCTGTGCTCCACGAGCTTGCGAGCTGTTCCGCTGCGATTTTGCTTGCTGCGTAGGGGCTTGCGGGCCGAGTCGGGAGCGTTTCGATGCAAGGCAGCGTGTCGGGGTCGCCGTAGGCAGAGCTTG
>NVSP01000050.1 GCA_002732755.1 Phycisphaera sp. | reverse complement strand
GATGTGACCAACGGCGAGCCCACACCCTTTGGTGATCCGGTGACGCGCAAGGGCGAAGCCGCCGCTGCATCTGAGGTGCTCGCGCCCGAAGGTGCCCCGCCAATCAAGCGGCTGCTGCTGGACATCAAGAACCGCGAGGTGATGCACACGATCGAGAATCGGCACAAGTTCGCCGCCGTCTATCGCGCACACCAAGCCGACATTATCTTTACACCTTTCTTTGAAGATGCGCACCCGGACCACATCGCGGTCACGAAGATCGCCGAGGATGCGCGCTTTGATGCCAAGCTCACCAAGCTGGACCTGCCCGATCCTGTCGATGCGTGGACCGGCGAAGCGATGCCCATCGGCGAGCCAAAGTACGCCAAGTGGTTCTTCTACTACTACGCCACGCACCTGCGTTGGGTAGCGAATCCGAACTTTGTCGTCGATGTCACGGGCTATGAGCAGACCAAGATCGACTCGATCAACGCGTACCACACGCAGTTTGTGTTGCCGGAGAAGAACCGCAAGGTTGTCGATTGGGTCCGTGCATCGCTGACCTACATGGGTTCACGCATCGGCACCGAATCCGGCGAGGGCTTCTACACCCGCGAACCGATCGGGCTGACAGGCTTTAATTCGTTGGCGTAGTCTTCAGTCGTGAACCCGACGAGTCAGATTTTGCTGCCGGAGCTTGCCGAGCTGATTGCTAATCGGGAGTTTCGTGCGTTGCGTGAATCGCTCAAGGGCGTGCCCGCTGCCGATGTGGCGGATCTGTTGGCGGATCTCCCGCTCGAAGAGGCTGCCGTCTGCTTTCGGCTGCTCCCACGCGACGGGGCCGGTGCTGTCTTTGCCGACCTCGAAGGCGACCTCCAGCAAGCCCTCATCGAACAGCTCGGCGACATCCGCTCGCGCCAGGCCATCGAAGCGCTCGATCCAGACGACCGCGCCCGCGTACTCGATGAGCTGCCAACCCAGGTCGCCAAGCGCCTGATCCTCTCGCTCAGCCCCGCCACCCGCCGCGAGACGCAGGCGATCCTTGGCTACCCATCCGATGCCGTCGGCAGGATCATGACACCCGACTATGTCCGCGTGCGCCCGGACTGGACGGTGGCCAAAGCCTTCGAGCACATCCGCAGGTTCGGGCGCGACGCCGAGACTGTCCACTGGATCTTCATTATTGATGAAGACTATCGCCTGATCGACGACATCCACATCCGCCAGCTCCTGCTCGCCGACCCCGATGCGCTGATTAGCTCGATCATGGACGATGCGTTTTTGGCGCTCRMCKYYGRCNAGSRCMRMGAAGAAGCTGTCCGCATGATGGGCCGATACGACCGGACAGCCCTGCCCGTCATCGATTCGCGGGGCGTCTTGATGGGCATCGTGACCCACGACGATGTCGCCGATGTCGCCGAGGAAGAAGTCACCGAGGATATTCAGAAGCAAGCCGGTATGGAAGCCCTCGCCAAGCCCTACATGCAGACGGGCCTAGCCGAGATGATCAAAAAACGCGGCGGCTGGCTCTGCGCGCTCTTGCTCCTTCAAGTCGCGACCATCGGTGTGCTCGATATGTTCCAGTCGCAGCTCGCAGAAGCCGCAATCTTGATCTCGTTCATCCCGCTCATCATCTCCTCCGGCGGGAACACCGGCACRCAAGCGGCGAGCCTGCTCATCCGCGCCATCTCGCTCGACGAAATCGAGCACAAAGAATGGTCAACCATCATCGTGCGCGAGCTGCGCACGGGCATCATCCTCGGGCTGGTACTCGGTGTGGTTTCGTTTCTTGTCGTCGTCGGGCTAGATGCCGCGGGCATCGCAGAAGACACCAGGGCTTTCAGCGTCGGGCTGACCGTGGGCATCTYSRTCCTTGCGATCGTGATCTGGGGCGTGACGCTCGGCTCGATGTTCCCGATCTTGCTCGACCGGATGGGCCTTGACCCCGCGACGATCAGCTCGCCTTTGGTCGCAACGCTCATGGACGTCTCGGGGATTGTGATCTATCTCTTGATCGCGTCGGTGCTCGTGCTCTAGCGCCCGTGCGTGTTGATCCACTCGCTGATGATCGCCAGCGCATCCTCATCAAAGGTCGTCTCGATCTGGCTGTACTCGCTTATCGCGCCCGTTGTCGCGGGCTGGAACAGGTGATTGAGTCCTTCGAGTTCGTGGACCGTCACGCTTGGGCTTGGTGAAGCGTCGAGCGCTTTGCTGATTTCTGGGATGTTCTGATCGACAAGAACCTGCAAGTCGAGCATGCCGTTGAGTACCAATACCGGCTGGGACATCTTGCTGAGCTTGGGCCTTGGGTCGAGCCGCATGAACTCCTGCACCCACGGGCTTTGCATCTGCTGGTAACTCTGCTCGACATACCGATCGAGGATCTCTTCGTTGATCGGGGCACCCGATGCAGCGAGTTGCAACATTACGAGTTGGCGGAGCTGGATGCGGATTATCTCTTCCGGGCCGTCGTTCATAACCAGCGTGTGGACCGCGATCTGGAGCTTCTCTTGGGTGTCGAGCTGCTCTGGTGTCATGCCCGCTTCCTCGGCCATCGCGCGGGATTGCCRAACCAGAATCTCGTGTCCGGGCACGCCCGTCCCCGCAAGCAGCACCACGAAATCGACCTCGTCATTCCCCGCTGCGACAAACGGCGCGATCAACCCGCCCTCGCTGTGTCCGATCAGACCCACCGGGCCGATGTATTCCTGTTCATTAAGAAATTCGATAACATTGCGCACATCGTCGGCAAAGTCCAGCGTGGTCGCGGTCGCAAAATCGCCCGTCGATGCGCCAACGCCCCGGTCGTCATACCGGATCGCCGCGATGCCGTGACGCGCCAGGTGGTCGCTCAGCACCAGGAACGGCTTGTGCCCGAGCAAGGTCTCGTCGCGGTCCTGCGGCCCGGAGCCAGTAATCAAAATCGCCGTCGGGTATGGACCCGCGCCAAAGTCATCGGCGTTCGGCAGTGTCAGTGTTCCCGCCAGTGTGTGCTCGCCCGCATCGACTGTCACCTCGGTCTCGCGGTACGGCAAGGGCCGCGTCGGGTTTTGGGGCCGGCGCAGAAGTTCTTTCGTGCCTGTTTCATCGAGCGTCAATGTCGTCGGAAACGTCGCGCCGGATTGGTGCAGCAGTCCAGTCGCGGCCTTGCCCGTCTCGTCGATCGTCATCACCCACTTGGGCCAGTTCACCTCGGGCAAGCCAACGATCTCGAAGGTAAATCGCAGCTCGCCGTCCTCGTGCGACACATCCCGGAGCACGCCGGCGGTCAGCCCCTGCACCGGGATGTCGATCGTGCCATCAAAGCGGTCTGCCACGCGTTCGATCACGACCGCAATGTCGAGCTTCTGCCCGGGCACTTCAACCACGCCGACCCATCGCTGGCTCGGCATCCGTGCTTCTTCTGATTCTTCCGCAGCTTGCTCTTCTTCGGGTTGGTACGAAACCACGATCGCTTCGTGCGCGGGTTCGGGGACGACCTCGGCTTCGTGCGCCTTGCTGCCGCCAAACAGAATAGAAATCAGTGCCAAGATCGGCGACATATCAGAAACTCCCACCAACTGTAAACGAGCACCGAGCGGCACCCGTTACAGTATTGGGATGCGCACCGCCCGCGTTGCAGTCTTTTTCTATTTCAACCGCTCGATCACCGCAAACTAGATTCTGTTTGACGGATCACAACGAGCCCCTCGCGTGAGCAAGGGAGCCGCTTTCTAAACGCCTTTGCCCCCTTCCTCACGGAAGGGGCTCGTTAATTTACGATCCATCAAACAGAGCCTAGAAAAGATTTCGTAAAACGCTCTAGGTCGGCTGGTTGCGAAGCCCCCGGATCGAACCTTCACCACGGCGGACCATGCCCTCGGTTTCCTGCTCGGCCTCGGTCTCGGCGATGTGCTCACCAAATCTGAACAAACGGAAACTGTTGGCGATCACGATCACACCCGTTGCAAACTGATAGAGCCCCGCAAGAAACGGCCCGTACGACTCGCTTAGCACCCGGGTCGTTGCAAGCACCAGCCCGATAAGCGCCATCACAATCGCGATGGCGATATTCTGTGTCACGATCGCGCGGGTACGCCGGCTCAATTCAATCAGGAAGGGCACCCGGCTCAGGTCGTCGTTCATCAGCGCCACGCCCGCGCTGTTGGCCGCGATGTCAGAACCCGAAAGCCCCATCGCCACGCCAAGATCAGCAGCGGCAAGCGACGGGCCGTCGTTGATCCCGTCGCCGACCATCAGGGTCTTAGCGCCAGATGTGGTCAGCCTGCGAATCTGTTCGTGCTTCTCTTCGGGCAGGCACTCGGCCTCGATCGCGTCGATCCCGACGGCGATACCTACCCGTTTGGCGACACTGATCCGATCACCCGTGAACATCACGATCTTCCGTATGCCAAGCTCCCGGAGCCGATCGATGACCGCCTTGGTGTTCTTGCGCACCGTATCGGCAAGCCCGACCGCGCCAAGGTACTTGCCGTCTTGCATGACATGCACGCCGGACATGCCCTCGATCTTGGCCTCGACCTTGTCGATCTCGGGCTTGATCTCTGGGTTGAGTTCGACGAGCCACGAAGCGCGGCCCACGCAAAGCTCACCGATCGAGGTGCGCGCCCGCACGCCCCGGCCGTGGATCTCTTCGTAGTCCCGCGTCCCGTCAGGCTCGACCTTGGCAGCAAGGCCAGTCTTGAGGATCGATGCCGCCAGCGGGTGGTTGGAGTGCTGCTCGCCATTGACCGCGGCCCGGAGCAGGTCCGCGCCGGACACACCCTCGGCGGGCGCAAGCTTTGAGACCTCAAAGTCGCCCGTGGTCATCGTGCCCGTCTTGTCCATAACGACCGTGTCGATCGTCGCAGCGGCTTCGAGGTTGGTGGCTTTTTTAATCAGGATGCCCAGCCGGGCCGCCGATGCGAACGCCGCGACCATCGCCGTCGGGCTTGCAAGCAGGAGCGCCGTCGGGCAGGTCACAACAAGAATCTGCACAAAGGTCGAGACGGCTGCATCACGGGTTGCCTGGTCATCGGACTGGACCATCGCCCACCATGTCACCGCAGCAATCGCCACGACCACCGGCACAAAGAACTGCGCCACCTGCTCGATAATCAGTTGCTTTGGGGTTTTGGATTTCTCGGCCTCGGCGATGAGCTGGGTCACCTTGCCGATCGTTGTTTCCATGCCGACCTCGGTCACCCGCAGGTCGATGCCGCCCGTCAGGTTCGTCGTGCCAGCGTACACATGATCGTTCACCGAGACCTCGACGGGGACTGCTTCACCAGTCAGCGAGGCCTGGTTGATCGTGCTTCGGCCCTCGATGACCACGCCGTCAACCGGCAGGTTCTCGCCGGGGCGCACACGAACGATCTGGCCGACCGTGATCTCGCCCAGCGGGACCTCGCGGTCCTTGCCGTCTTCGACGAGCCTTGCGATATCGGGTGTCAGCCCGATGAGCTGTTCGATGGCGCGCTGGGCGCCGCGCGCGGTGCGCGTCACAAATTGATCCGCGACAAGCAGAATAAACGCGAGCGAACCCGCGACGGCGTACATCTGGCTCATCAGAGCCGCCAGAATCGCAAGCGACGCCAGCGTGTTGGAGCTGATCCTCTGCCTTCTGATCTCGCCGATGGCAGAACCAAAGAGCGGGGCCGCCAGGAGCACCGCGCCAACGAGCGCCGGGATCTGTGCGACCAGCTCTGGCAGCAACCCCAAGACATWGCNNNKCWGNKWGCNTSAGNAGCACCAGCGTGCCACCGATAAGAATGAGCAAAACTTTGCGCTCGCCCGAGACCTCGGCTGCGGCGGATTCGAGCGCCTCAGATGTGGTCTGCGGCTTGTTCATCTCGGCTGGGTCGGCGGTTTGCAACTGCGACATGCTGGTCGGCCCCTGTTGGCTCGGGCCAAAGCCCGTGGTCATCTGGTGTGCATCTGAAAGTCGGGTGGTTAGAACTCCCAACCCCTTCCCGTGCCGGCTCCGCCGCTGGGCTGGTATCGTAGCGCTGTACGCTGGCAAACCAATGCGTGTTCGCCCGCCCCGAAAGCTTGATCCAATAGAGATGGTACGATCACAGCATGACCGACCAAACAACAACCAAAGTTGCCGTCCTCGGTGTGGGCCAGATGGGCCTTGTGTGCGCTAATATGCTCGCCGGCATCGATCCCGGGCAAGACGGTTCCCGAAAGAATGTGGCCGTCCGCATCTGGGGCCATTCGCCAGACGAGGTCGGCGCTGTCGCCCAGACCCGCCGATCCACTCGGCTCGATGCCTTCATCCTCGACGAGACCGTCCGCGTCTGCCTCAAGCTCGAAGATGCCCTCGATGATGCGGACATCGTGGTGTGCGCGGTGCCGGCACAGAGCCTGCGGGAGGTTGTCGCGCAGGTCAAGCCGCTGGTCACACCGACCGCCGGGTTTGTCAGCGTCGCCAAGGGGATCGAGGTCGAGAGCCTGCTTCGGCCAACGCAGGTCATCGCCGAGGCGCTGGCGGACAACCCCGACTCCGCCGCCCGGCCGCTGGGCTGCTTGTCCGGCCCCACCATCGCTGCGGAACTGGCCCGGTGTCTGCCCGCGACGATGGTCGCCTCGACCGACCCTGCCACCGACGATGGCACATTCTCAAAGACCCTCCAGCGCCTGTTCAACACGAGTTGGCTCCGCGTCTACACCAACGACGACCTGCTCGGCGTCGAACTCGCCGGCGCGACAAAGAATGTCATCGCCATCGCCGCGGGCATTCTTGATGGACTCCAAGCCGGCACCAACGCCAAGAGCGCGCTGCTGGCCCGGGGGCTCGCCGAGATCGCCCGGCTCGGGACGGCGATGGGCGCCAACAGAGACACCTTCTTTGGCGTCGCCGGTGTTGGTGACCTTGCCACCACATGCTTTAGCCCCGAGGGCCGAAACCGATCCTGCGGCGAAGCGCTGGGCAAGGGCGAACCGATCGAGGACTACCTCAAACGAACCCCATTTGTGGTCGAGGGCGTGGCGACCTCGCGGGCCGTCGTCGCGCTCGCTGCAAAATATCGTGTCGAAATGCCCATCGCGCAGGCGGTCCACGCGGTCCTCTTCGACAACGAGGACCCGCTCGTGGCCATCACCCGGCTGATGAACCGGGAACTCAAGGCGGAACAGATCGGCTAAGCAGACGCTCTAGAATATGCCAAACAAATTCAGAGCACCTGTTTTGGAGCATGTCTGGGAGCGAGGCAAGGTTCCTGGCTGTTTCACGGACAGGGGTCGTTCGGAACAAACATGCGTGCGAATTGCCAAAGGCATGCCCCGGAGAAAGCAATGCACCCTTCTGCGTTTATTGATGATCCACAAGCACAAGACGCCTTGGGGGCACTTCGGGAGGGGCGAGCAGATCGGCCGCCGGTTTCAGATCTTGTTGATGGCGACGGAAACCAGTACATTGACTTTGTGATGGAGGGCGGCGGGGTTCTGGGTATCGCACTCATCGGCTACGCCTATGCACTTGAAGAGGCTGGTATCCGGTTTCGGAGCATCGGGGGGACATCCGCCGGCGCTATTACCGCGTGTCTCCTGGCCGCTGCCTCTGCCCCGGCGCAGCGGCGGGCAGGCCATGTGCTCAAAATGCTTTCAGAACTCGATGTATTTTCGTTCGTCGATGGCGGGCGGGATGCCCGGGCATTCGTAAATGATGTCGTTCTGAACCCAAACGGGTTTCTGTTGCCAAAAATTATTGCGGTATCACGGAATATCAGAGAGATTTCCTCGGTGTGGGGCATGAATCCCGGCGATGTCTTTCAGGACTGGGTGCAGGAGAGGCTGCGAGAGCGTGGGATCGACTTCACTAGCGAGCTAGATGCCCGCATGAATGAGTGGCCGGATGACATGATGTTCGCGGGTGCGCCCGTCGATATGTCGGAGCTTCCTGCCAAACTCCGCATGGTTGCAAGCGAGATCACGACAACGACGAAGACGATCTTCCCAGAAATGGCGGACTTGTTCTACGACGCTCCTGAATTTCAAAGCCCGGCGGTCTATGTGCGGGCATCGATGTCGGTGCCGTATTTCTTCGAGCCGTTGAAGATCGGCTCAATCCCGCAAGGAGACGAAGCGAGGGCGCGGTGGGAAGAGAAAGCAAACTACATAGGCGAACTCCCGCGCGAGGCGATCTTCCTTGATGGCGGGCTGATGTCCAACTTCCCGATCAGCTTGTTTCATTCTAAGAAAACCCCTCGGTTGCCAACATTTGGGGCGACACTTGGGAAGAGCCGTACCCATCCCAAATCGATTGCCGGCCCGTTTGATCTTGGCGTGGCGATGCTCAACACCGCCAGACAAGCGGCGGATCTTGATTTCATCTGGAGAAACCCGGACTATCGCAAGATCGTTTGTGCGATCAACCTCGATGAAGACGGCGACGGCGAGGACGATGTGAACTGGCTGAACTTCAAGATTTCTGATTCCGATAARAWSAMRYKSWTCMRGMKGKSKRYSRKWKCSRMMSSGSGATYWCKCKRMKSMRAYGCRASMWRMSNCAAGGRNGCCGWKKRMMYGRKYGKYSKMSARAKMRARMWGGRSRYYSCKNTGCTSAKCTWTSSMCYYWSGMKCYSGYKCMCGGGGTGCCTCGCTCGCGCTTCGGGCTCGTTTATCCAACAAACAGAACCTAGTATCACCCCACCCCACCGGAGCAACGCGTGCCGCCACTGTTGTCGAACAACAAGACCCCGATCCCCATTCTCATCGTCGGCGCCGGCCCAACCGGGCTTGGCGCGGGGTATCGGCTCAGCCAACTCGGCAACTCCGACTACCTCCTCTGCGAGGCATCGGACACCATCGGCGGCCTGGCCCGGAGCTACACCGACGACAACGGCTTCACCTGGGATGTCGGCGGGCATGTGATCTTTAGCCACTACGCCGAGTACGACCGGATCTTTGAGGAACTCATGCAGGGCGAGTACACCCTCAACGAGCGAGAGAGTTGGGTGCGGATGATGGGCACCTGGGTGCCGTACCCGTTCCAGAACAACCTGCGGTATCTGCCCGAGGCCGATGCCAAGGCATGCGTTGATGGGCTGGTCGAGGCGCAGACCAATTCGTCCGGCGCTGCGGGCGCCAGCAACTTCGGCGAGTTCATCGACAATGTCTTTGGCGAGGGGATCGCAGCCTGCTTTATGCGCCCGTACAACTTCAAGGTCTGGGCGTACACACCTGAGAAACTCAACAAGGTCTGGATCGGCGAGCGCGTCGCGGTCATCGACTGGCAGCGCGCCAAGCGCAATGTAGAAGAAGGTATCGACGACTTTGGCTGGGGGCCGAACAACCGGTTCAAGTACCCGCTCGGCGGCACGGGCGATTTCTACAAAAGGTTCGAGCCGGTGGTGCGCGACAACCTTCGTCTCAACACTCGGCTTGTCTCGATTGATGCCGAGCGCAAGCTTGCGGTATTCGAGAAAGATGGCGAGCGCACCGAGACAAGGTACGAATCTCTTATTAGCACCATGCCGCTGGATCGGCTTGTGTGCGACATCATCGACGATGCGCCGGCGAACATCCGCGGGGCCGCCGCTCGGCTTGTCCACTCGGGCGGCTACATGATCGGCATCGGCATCAAACGGCCTTGCCCATCGACCAAGAGCTGGATGTACTTCCCCGAGGCGAACTGTCCTTTCTATCGGGTGACATACCTGAGCAACTACTCGCCCAACATGACGCCCGATGCCAAGACACACTACTCGCTGCTCTGCGAGACGAGCTTTAGCCCCGACAAACCCGAGGACGATGAGACGATCCTTGAGCGCACGATCGCGGGTCTTGAAAACGCGGGGTTGCTCGAAGAAGGCGAGCGCGATGACATCGTTTCGACTTGGGTCATGAAGGTCGGCTACAGCTATCCGACACCAAGCGTCGAGCGCGATGAGATCCTTGCCAAGGTTATCCCGTGGCTCGAAGACCGGGGGATCTATAGCCGAGGCCGATTCGGCATGTGGAAGTATGAGGTCTCAAACACCGACCACTCTATCATGCAGGGCATCGAAGCTGTCGATCGGATTCTTGAAGGCAAAGAAGAACAAACCATCGGCATCGTCTACAGCGTGACCGAAGACGGCAGGACCGCTGCCAACCACGAACGCCCAAGCGTCGCCGGCTCTGGCGAGAAGCGCATCGGCTCGCAGATCGAAACGAAGGATGTGACCGCGGTTGGTGATATCCGTGAAGCGACGATCAGCGAAGAAGAGCTGGGCGTGACGGATCGTTAATTCAAGTTGAACCCAACTAGTACGACAAGTAATATGATCGCCACGATGGATTCTAATACTATTGTGATGAAAGTGCCAGCAATAGCATTTCCGATCACCAGCAGTATGAGTTTTGGTAGCGACTGGGAGTATTTACCATTTTTGGTAAGTATCCAGCTAAAAATTGACATCATCATGATAACCACAAAACGCACGAAAATCGCACGGAAACCGATTGGGAATCCGAACTCATCCGTGTTTCTAAGCCCGTAGCTATCACTGCCTGGAAATACATACATGAGCCCGACCAGAAGGAATGAAACAAAAACGAGCATCAAAGGGAATAGCAGCCTGGTGGTTCGCTGATTCATAGTACACAATGGTACATAAATAATTGCTCAGCCGCCCTGATCGGCGCTCTCTTCGTTTTCAATCCCTTCGCGTAGCCGTTGCCGCAACTGTTGTCTGCTGATCTCTTTGAGCGAATCGATGGCTTCAAGATACCCATCCGGCATCGGCATCCGGTCCGAGAGCAACCCGATCCCCGCGCCCGTGTTGCCCTGGTGCGCCATGCTGAAGGCGACGAGGATCTCGTGGTTCGGGTACGCGATCCAGTACGGCTCGCGCTGCCAGCGCGTCGGGCCGGCGAGGATGAGCGTGTCGATCGAGTCGTAGTCCTGCTGTTCGTACGCCGAGTAGGAGGCGTTGTAGGCGAGCCTGCCGATGCGGCGCCAGAAAAGCTCGAACTCGCCACCCTTTGGCAGCTTGTCCTCGATCAGCACAGCCATATCCAAGACAGCCCCCGCAAAGAGCGGCCCGTCGGCGTGGTCGGCGTGGTCGGCTTCGAGCATCTCCTCGGCCCGGATCATCGAGGCCTCGAATGTGATGTCGCCCGCATCAAAATCGGCTTTGAGACTCTGGGTCGCGGCTGCTCGTGTTGAAGTGGGAAGAGCCGCGACGATCGYGTCGAGCCTCGCYTGCTCGTTCTCACAACCGGAYACCAAAGTCGCCAATAGGGCGGCGAGAAGGGCGAAGATGAGCGGTTTCGGGCGGGTCATGGTCCGAGTTATAGGTCCCCGCCGACGCGGGCAGATCCGACGCAGGCTCGCCGATATAGGTGTGTTCCATGAAAGTGGGGTGATTTGGAGTGAATCTGTCGGTTGTGACGATCGGATTGGTTGACGGCCCCTGYTTCTGGCGCATGTTGGGGGTGTCTGATCTGAATCGTGGGAACGCGACGCGCCGTGGGGGCCGTCGTGTTGGGTAAATGTAGAGCGAACGGTCATGTGGTTGCCGTATCGCAGGAGCTGGCTTCAAAGAGAAGCCTGACCTCGTGCGTGATGGAAGTGCTGCGTGGACATTCTGTTCTGGGAGCCCCGATTAGGGGCTGGCAGGCGGAGCTGACGAGGGTGCTTGATGAGCATCATCTGGCTGCGTGGTCTACCCAGTCGGGCGAACGCGCCTCCTTTGCCGCCGGCTTGGCGTCGTTCCTCGCCGGGATCGACGATGCACAGGTCGTCCCGATCTATGGCCGAAACGCGACTGACCTCGAAAGCCTCTGCTACCAGATCGAACGCTCGATCGCCGGCGACGGCCCGATGCGCCGCAGGGTCGATGGGCCGGCGGGTCTTGTGTCGCGGCTGCGGTCTCAGCCTGTGATCCCCGGCAGGCCGCCGCTGCGGCTTCGGTACATCGTCTGGCACGATCCAGATGGGTTGATTAAGAATGATTCTGAACTCTTCGGCCGGGTCGCCGACGCGATCGCGGGCGTGTCAGCCGAGGCTGAGTACACAAGCGATGACCTGCTCCTGATTACCCGCGCGGTCTACATCGGYGGCCAATCCCTGCGMGACTACGCGGCAGATGAATCGGGCCAGCTTCGGTCGTGGCTGCACGATGGCGCGCACGAGCCTTTCTGGCGCGCGGTGTCYGGCGTTGAGAAGCCGCCGGTGCTGACAGGGCGGATCGGCGAGCTGCTTGCGGACCCGGAAGCGATTGCGCATGAGGCGCTGATGGCTTCGCTGGAATCACTGGCGTACTGAGTCTTGGTGGCCCAGTTCTCCGAACTGGGTTGGAACATGGAACAAGCACCCAGTTCGGAGAACTGGGCCACCAGAGAGCCAATGGCGYAAGCCATCGGGCCAACACCCCGCCCGGTTCCCGAGGGCTCGCGCCCCCGGCTCGTTCCGAGCATTCTCGCCGGGTTCCTCTATTCGCCGGGTGCTGGGGAAGGTGGGYGGGTGCATMATGGAACCAATCGGCGCGGGCGGTGTCCAACGGGGGAGGTGCCCCCGCTGTGGGGGCGGGCCTAAGACTCGTTGAAGACAGGGATTTCATCATGATTATCGGAACAAGAGCGTTCGTGTCGCGGAGCCGGTGGGCCTCGCTCGTGGGGGTGTTCGTGGGGGGCACTGTCCTCGCCAGCCCGACCTTCGCCCAGCCGTGCAGCCCGGAAGAGGTCGCCAAGCTGCTCGCTGGCGACGGGGTGGCATTTAACCGATTCGGCTCCTCGGTCTCAGTCTCGGACGACATTGCCGTCATCGGCGCAAGCCAGAACGACGACAACGGGACCGACTCCGGCTCGGCATATGTCTTCAGATTCGACGGCACAAACTGGACGCAGCAGGCCAAACTCCTCCCGGACGACGGAGCGGCGTTTGACTTCTTCGGCACCTCGGTCTCGGTCTCCGGCGATACCGCCGTCATCGGGGCGACCGGGGGCGACGGCAACGGGAGCCAATCCGGCTCGGCGTATGTCTTCCGCTTCGACGGCACGAACTGGGTGCAAGAGGCCAAACTGCTCGCCAACGACGGGGCGGCGAATGACCTGTTCGGCGGGTCGGTCTCGGTCTCTGGGAACACCGCCGTGATCGGGGTAGTCGGGGATGACGACAACGGCAGCCAATCCGGTTCGGCGTATGTCTTCCGATTCGACGGCACGAACTGGACGCAAAAGGCCAAACTSCTCGCYRRCRACGGGRCRGMGKKWGACYMTYTCGGCTYCGCGGTCACGGTCTCGGGCGACAGGGCTGTGATCGGGGCACCCGAGGACGACGACAACGGGTCCAGCTCCGGCTCGGCGTACATCTTCGATCTCAATTGCATGGCCGTCTGCCTGCCCGACGTCAACGGTGACGGCGTGCTGACCCCCACCGATTTCACCGCGTGGATCAACGCGTTCAACAACCAACTCCCCGAGTGCGATCAGAACGGCGATGGCTCGTGTACACCCACCGACTTCACGGCGTGGATCGCCAACTTCAACGCCGGGTGCTGAGGGCGAGCCTTGCGCCGCATGTTCAAGGGAGCGGTGTTGTGCCACGGCTGTGTCAGCCGTGTCTTTGGACCACCCAACACATGACACACGGCTGGCACAGCCGTGGCACGTAGCTTGGTTGGCTTGCCAATCTGATCCCTTTGCCCAAACTGGTAGTCATCGGGCTTGACCGGGGGGGTTGGTGCTGCTTCCCTCTTTCTATGCGCATCATTGGTGGCGAGTTTCGCCGAAAGATACTGTTTAGCCCGAGCGAGAAAAGCCCGACTCGGCCGATCCCGGACCTCGCCAAAGAGGCCCTTTTCAACCTGCTCCGCGGGCATGTCGAGGGGCAGGACTGCTACGACGGGTTCGCCGGCAGCGGCTCGATCGGGCTGGAGGCGCTGAGCCGGGGCGCGAATCGGTGCGTGTTCATCGAGCGCGACCGCGTGGTACACAAGCTGATCGCAAAGAACATCGAACTCCTGGGTGTCGAGGACCGCGCCGAACTGGTGCGCGCGATAGAAGAGGCGGACAAGCACCGCCGGTTCTCGCTGTGGTCACCATTCTCCGGCGAGACCCCGATCTATGTCCACGCCAAGATCATGATCATCGACGACGATATCCTGCGGATCGGCTCGGCC